>CACYSG010000004.1 GCA_902776955.1 uncultured Bacteroidales bacterium
TGAGAAAGCTGACATGGAATTGATGGTAGGTGCGACTTACGATAATATTATGATGGTCGAGGGCGAAATGGACGAAGTGAGCGAGGATGACCTGATTGCAGCCTTGAAGGCAGCCCATGAGGCAATCAAGCCCATGTGCCTGATCCAGAAGGAGTGGGCCAAGGAGTTGGGCGTTGCCAAGCGCGAGTACTGCCACGAGACCGACGACGAGGAACTCCACGAGCGCGTGCGCAAGGAGATTTATCCCAAGTGCTACGCTGTGGCTCAGGCCGGCAAGGCCGACAAGCAGTGGCGCAACGAGACCTTCCAGAAGGCTTATGACGACTTCATGGAGACCATCCCCGAGGAGGAGCGCGAGGAGAAGGAACCGATGATCAAGCGCTACTACGAGGAAGTGCAGCGCGACGCTGTTCGCCGTTGCATCCTCGACGAGCACATCCGCCTCGACGGCCGCAAGACCAACGAGATCCGTCCCATCCTGTGCGAGCCCGACTATCTGCCTTATCCCCACGGCTCGGCCCTGTTCAAGCGTGGCGAGACCCAGGCCCTGGCAACCGTGACTCTGGGAACCAAGGACGACGAGAAGCTTATCGACGACGTGCTGCGTCACGAGAACGAGCGCTTCCTGTTGCACTATAACTTCCCCGCCTTCTCGACCGGTGAGGCACGCGCACCCCGTGGCGTGAGCCGCCGCGAGATTGGCCACGGCAACCTGGCACACCGCGCCCTCAAGCGCATGATCCCCGAGGATAACCCCTACTGCATCCGCATCGTGAGCGACATCCTGAGCAGCAACGGTTCGTCATCGATGGCTACCGTCTGCGCTGGTTGCATGGCACTGCTCGACGCTGGTGTGAAGCTCAAGAAGCCCGTTGCCGGTATCGCTATGGGTCTGATCACCGACGAGGGTAACGTGAAGCACGCCGTGCTGAGCGACATCCTGGGCGACGAGGATCACCTGGGTGACATGGACTTCAAGGTGACGGGTACCGTCGACGGTATCACCGCCACTCAGATGGATATCAAGTGCGACGGTCTGCCCTACGAGATTCTCGAGCAGGCACTGCACCAGGCTAAGGAAGGCCGCCTCCACATCCTCAACCTCATCAACGAGGCTATTCCCGAGGCTCGTGCCGACTACAAGCCCCACGTTCCCCGCATCGTCACCATGGTTATCGACAAGGAATTCATCGGTGCCGTTATCGGTAAGGGTGGTGAGGTTATCCAGGGTCTCCAGGAAGAGACGGGTACCACCATCAGCATCGAGGAAGTTGACGGCAAGGGAATCGTCGAAATCGCTGCCGCCAACAAGGAGAGCATCGAGGCTGCTGTGGCCCGCATCAAGGCCATCACCGCAGTTCCCGAGGAGGGTCAGGTCTACACCGGTAAGGTGGTCAGCATCCTCGAGTTCGGTGCCTTCGTTGAGTTCATGCCCGGCCGTGACGGTCTGCTGCACATCAGCGAGATCAGCTGGGATCGCCTCGAGAGCATGGAGGCCAGCGGCCTGCACGAGGGTGACGAGGTCACCGTCAAGCTCATCGAGATTGACAAGAAGACCGGCAAGTTCCGCTTGTCGATGCGCGCCCTCCAGGACAAGCCCGAGGGTTATGACGAGCGTCGCCAGGGTGGCGGCAACCGTGGTCCCCGTCCCGGTGGCAATGGCGGTAACGGTGGCAACCGTGGTCCTCGCCCCAACGGCCCGCGTCCCGGTGGTAACGGCTCCCGCGGTCCCCGTCCCAACGGCCCGCGCCGTCCCCGTCGCGATGACCGTCGTGACGACGAGTAAACCCCGCAACTACACATCTATTAATATAGCAAGCGCCGAGGCCACCACGCCCCGGCGCTTGTTTTACACCCTTGCCCTGCGGGGCTAATGCGAATTACACAAATTAAATGCGAATTTTTTTTTCGTGATAATAAGTCTAATTCGTGTAATTCGCATTGAAAATAACCTCACGCGCACGCACAAACGAAACGAACGGAAAAAAGAGTTTCTAGTCCCTAGTCCCTAGTTTCTAGTCGGCATCCGCGCCCTTGACGATTGCCCTGCGGGGCTAATGCGAATTACACAAATTAAATGCGAATTTTTTTTCGTGAAAATAAGTCTAATTCGTGTAATTCGCATTGAAAATAACCTCACGCGCACGCACAAACGAAACGAACGGAAAAAAAGGAGTTTCTAGTCCCTAGTTTCTAGTCGGCACCCGCGCCCTTGGGAATAAAAACAACTCTGACAACTTTTACAACCATTCTCAATCGGGTTGTTATCGTTGTTTGAGTTGTTTTTATATAAATGCTACGCACCGCATAGTATTTATTGTACTTATTGTCTTCCCTTTCTTAGTTGTTGTTTTGTTGTGGGTTAAGCGGTGGCGGCGTTGACGGCGGGGCCGTTGTAGAGTTCGTGTTGGAAATCGAGGAAGAAGTTCCTGATTTGCTTCGGGTCCATGCCGAGTAATTGGCGGGCGTCGCTGATGGAGTGGTACTTCATGTCGATGAGCGTGGGCAACTTGTCCATGTCCAGCTCCTTGAAGCCGTTGTCCACATATAGCTTGAGGATGAAGTTGGCAAAGTCCTGCTGGGACTTGGTCGCCGTTTTCTGCATCTCGGCACGCAGGATGTCGGCGCGGCGCTGGCGGTCGAGCGTTGTGGTGTTGTAGGCCAGGTAGCTCAACACATCGAGCATATCGCAGTCCTCCTTATTGAGGAAACGGCGCACCAGGTTAAGTTTCTCTTCCTGGAAACCCGATTGCTCCAGCAGGCTGAGCAGTTGCTGACGCGTCTCGGGATTGGCCCAACGCTCGCGCAGGTCATCCACGCCGTCCAGGAACTTGGGCAGCTCGCCGAACAGGCGCTTAATATATTCCTCGATGGTGATGAGTTCATCGCCGAATTGCACGCGCTCCTCCCAATGGGTCTGCAGCAGCGTCAGGCTGCGCAGCGGCGATAGCTTCACGATGACGGTATTCTTCTTGCTTGGGCCGTCACAGGTGCAAGGCAGATGGCCGCAGATGGGACACGGCTCAGGCGGCGGTGGCGGCGGGCATTCGCACGGAATCTTGCCGCATTTGGGACAGGGTTTAGGCTGAGGTTTGTGGCAGGAGCACGGGTAGTTGCCGCACACGGGGCAGAAGGGATCGCCATCCCACTCGGGATCCTGGAAATTCTTGGACGCGCCCACAAAGTCGTAGAGCGTGAAGAAGTATTTCCCGTCAAACAGGCGGGTGCCGCGTCCCATGATCTGCTTGAACTCGACGATGTTATCCACGGGGCGCAGCAGCACAATGTTGCGCACGTTGCGGGCATCCACGCCCGTCGAGAGTTTCTGTGACGTGGTCAGGATGGTGGGTCGCAGCAGGTCGTTGTTTTGAAACTCCCTGAGCTTTTGTTCACCCTTGTCGCCATCGTCGGCAGTGACACGCTCACAATAGTTGCTGTCGGGCACCTTCTTGTGCTGGTTGATCATCGCCGCGATTTCCAGCGCATGCACTTGGCTGGCGCAAAAGACGATGGTTTTCTCGTTGGGGTCGATTTTATTCAACAGCTCCTTGACGCGGTGCTCGTCGCGCTCCCGCATGTAGATATTGCCGTGGTAGAAATCCTTCTCGGTATAGGTCTTGTCCATCTCAATCTCGCCCACCACGCTGTCGTATGGGTTATAAGTGTAGTTATCGACATAGCTGGTGGCAAATCTCACGCGGTAAGGCGTCAGGAAGCCGTCCTCGATGCCCTGCTTGAGGGAGTAACTATAGACGGGCTCGCCAAAGTAGTTGTAGGTATTGGCGTTGACCTTGCGGCGCGGCGTGGCGGTCATGCCCAGTTGCACGGCTGGCCCGAACCACTCCATCAGTTCACGCCACACGCTCTCGTCGTTGGCGCCGCCACGGTGGCACTCATCGATGATCACGAAGTCAAAGAAATCCTTGGGCCACTGTTGATAGTAGGGTATATCGCTGCCGTCGGGACAGCCCATGATGGTCTGGAAAATCGTGAAATAGAGGTGGCGGGCGGTGGGCAGCTTGCCGCGCAGGGCGCCCGAACCGCTGGTGGCACGCAGCCTGTCGGCGGTGATGCGCTCCATCGCGTCCTCGTCAAACTGCTCAAAGTCGTTCTTCGCTTGATTGGCCAGGATGTTGCGGTCGGTGATAAACAGGATGCGGGGCTTTTGGTCCGTGCCACGGGTGTTCCAGTTGGTCTGGTACAGCTTCCAGCAGATCTGGAAAGCCGTGTAGGTCTTGCCCGTTCCCGTCGCCATGGTGAGCAGGATGCGTTTCTTGTCGTTGGCAACGGCGTTCAGCACAGCGTCGATGGCGATTTCCTGATAGTAGCGGGGCTCACGGCCGCCACCACGGTTCATGGCGCACAGGTTGAACTTGTCACGCCACTCGTTCTGCTCGGGATAGGTCATCTGCCACAGTTCCTGCGGCGTTGGGAACTTATCGACCGGGCCCTCGGTCGAGGGGATGATATAGTTGCCATGGGCGTCTTTAACGCCCATGTCGATTTGCCAGATTTCGTTGCCGTTGGTGGCGTAGGTGAAGCGGATGTGCAGCAACTCGGCATACAGTTTCGCTTGGGGGATGCCCTCGGCATAACTTTTCTCGTCGCTCTTGGCCTCGATGACAGCCAGTTTTTTCTTCTTGTACTCGAGAATGTAGTCGGCCTTCTTCGGATGGCGGTTTTGCGGAATTGCCGACACCATGCCCGGGGCGATATACGCACTCTGCTCCACGAGGATTTCGCTTTGCGGCACCTCATCCCAGCCGACGTTCCTTAACGCCGGGTCAATCTTCTTCATTCTGGTTGTCGCCTCGTCCATATCTATTCAAAAATTTGTCTTAACAACGCCTGCTTCATCGCATCACACTCAGCAGCAGTCTTGCGGCTGATTTCCTCTAGGTCACAAACGATCTTTGAAAGCGCATCAAGATAATCTACTACGCATTGCTGTTCTGAAAGAGATAATACTGGTACTCCAATGCTTAAATATTTTTCAAATTCAATATTATGTATACCTGTAGTAGCTCTTTGCATCCCAAATGTATCTCCTCTTTTATAAATAAATAGGAGAAAATAATAAAGAAATTTACTAAGAAAAGTATTCTTATCTTTAATTCGCAAAATGGATGTAAAATTACTAAAGGAGAACTCACCATCTTCTCTTTCAAATAGAACTGCACGACCTACTGGTTGTTTTTCACTACCGCCAGATTTCTCAACGATTAAATCTCCCTTTTGAAGCTTTCGTTTTTCATATTGTCTCACCTCTACATCTAAATACTCGATGTTGTCATAACGGAGCGTAAAAGATTTGGTGAAATTAGCATTTCGAATAACGCCAACTTTTATATAGGGCGGCTTTTTGCCTTTCCATAAACCATTTATGACATCACAGATATCACTCAATTTCTTTTCTTGCCAGCCTGGTTTGGGTTGCATGGCTTGGGTGAGGGCGGATTGGAAGAGGGCACGGGCCTCGGCAAGTTGCTTTTCGGCATTACTTTTCAGTTCGTCGATTTGCGCAAAAGCAGCATCCAGTCGCTCGACAATCCGCTCCTGCTCAGCAGGAGACGGCAAAGGAATTTTGATTGATTGAAGTGATGGTGCATTTGTATGAACAACTTTCAGTTTCGTTTTTCCTAATCCTTTTTGCCTTATAGCATCTGGTGTGGATAATGCATAAGAAAGATATTTTGGGTTCTCATTATGCTTCATGCAAATAATGTCCCCTCCCAACATGCATTTCTCTTTTCCCATATAGGCTATGGTCTTGCCAATATCTTCGACACTTTCTCCTGTGATAGCAAAAAGTAAATCGCCGTGCTCGAAATATTTTGGATTTGGAACAAAGGATTCCTGAGTATGAGAAACACACTCATTAAACGAAATATTATATGTTGTATAAATCTCACCGTATCTTACACAGGGAATGCCATCCGTTGTCACCTGGTCACGACGAATACCAGAACCTCGATACATTGAGGTTGCTATTTCTCCAAGTTTTTTATATGTCCACCCTTGTTTCATGCCTTCTGGTCGTTGATGATGTCAAGAATGTTGTCGAGGATGGTTTTGGCCTGGTCGTTGAGTTGGGCCAGGTGCTGGTGGATTTCCTGTGGTGTGCGTTCATCGACTTCTTCGACCTTGTTGGGGTTCTTGACCGAGAGGTCGCAGTCGCTGCCGAGGGAGGCCACGTCGATGGTCCAGGAGTTCTCGCTGTCGGGCTTGGTCTTCTGGAACTCGAGGAATTCGGCGAGGTCGTTATCGTTCAGGGCATTGGTCTTGCCCAGGTTGCGTCCGGGGTTGAGTTGGTAGTACCAAATCTTCTTCGTGGGCGTTCCTTTGTCAAAGAACAGGACGACAGTCTTCACGCCAGCGCCCTGAAACACGCCACTGGGCAGGTCGAGGACAGTGTGCAAGTTGCATTGGTCAAGGAGCAACTTGCGCAGGGCCGCCGCGTCGCCGTTGCTCAGGAAGGTGTTCTTAATCACGATGCCCGCACGTCCACCCGCCTTCATCATCTTAATGAAGTGCTGCATGAACATGTAGGCGGTCTCCGACGTGTTGATGTCGAAGTTCTGCTTCACCTCGGCACGCTCACTGCCGCCAAAGGGCGGATTGGCTAGGATGACGTTTTTGCGGTCCTTCTCCTGAATCTGCGAGAGGTTCTCGGCCAGGGTATTGCCGCGGATGATGTTCGGGGCCTGCAAGCCGTGGAAAATCATGTTCATGGTGGCGATGATATAGGGCAGCGGCTTCTTCTCCTTGCCAAAGAAGGTGTCCTCCTGCAAGGTCTTGGCATCGCTGGTGCTCTTGACACGCTGGCTCATATAGGTAAAAGCCTCGCACAGGAAGCCCGCCGAGCCGCAGGCGGGGTCATAGACCGTCTCGCCGATTTTGGGGTCCACGACCTTGACGATGGTGCGAATGAGGGGACGGGGCGTGTAGTACTCGCCGCCGTTGCGCCCGGCATTGCCCATCTTGGCGATTTTGGACTCGTAGAGGACGGTCATCTCGTGCTTGTCCTCGGCGCTCTGGAAATGGAGCTGGTCAATGAGGTTGATGACCTCACGCAGGTTGTAGCCCGAGGTGATCTTGTTCTTCAACTCGGCAAAAATCTCACCTATCTTGTATTCCAGCGTCTTGGCGCTGGAAGCCGTCTCTTGGAACTTGCGCAGGGTAGGGAACAGCTTGCCGTCGACAAAGGCGGTGAGGTCGGGGCCCGTCATAGCATTGACGGTGTCGGGGGTGCCGTCGTCCCTCTTGGGGGCGGCCCACTGGCTCCAGCGCATGTAGCCCGTGAGGATGGGCTTATAGTCCTTGCCAGCGAGCAGAGCCTTGTCCTCTCGCTCACGGTCAAGGTCATCGAGGTATTTGAGGAAAAGCAGCCAAGAGGTCTGCTCGATGTAGTCCAGCTCGGTGGAACATCCCGCCTCGTTGCGCAGGATATTGTCAATCGCATTGAATGTCGATTCGTATTGCATGTCTCAGGTTCCTATTTTTCGGTTAATGCGGGTTGTATAAGAAAAGTTCTAGTTTGAAACGCAAAGGTAAACATTTTTCTTGAAAGATGCTATTTTGCAGGGCAATTGTGGTGGTTTTCTCACACGCGCACACAAACGAAACGAACGGAAATAGTTTCTAGTCCCTAGTCCCTAGTTTCTAGTCGGCATCCGCGCTCCTGACGATTGCCCTGCGGGGCTAATGCGAATTACACGAATTGAATGCGAATTAAATGCGAATTTTTATTTTTATTCTTTCGTGATAATAAGTCTAATTCGTGTAATTCGCATTGAAAATAACCTCACACGCGCACGCACAAACGAAACGAACGGAAAAAAAGGAGTTTCTAGTCCCTAGTCCCTAGTTTCTAGTCGGCACCCGCGCCCTTGACGATTGCCCTGCGGGGCTAATGCGAATTACACAAATTGAATGCGAATTTTTTTTCGTGATAATAAGTCTAATTCGTGTAATTCGCATTGAAAATAACGGGACCTCGTCCGTCCTGGTTATTGCTTACGGGAGGGCTTCGTCGTACCTGTCGAGCCACATGTCGTTGTATTGCTTGCGCATGTGGCGGGCCCAGGTGGCCATTTCGCGATGGCCCAGCAGATGCCAGGCTTTGTCGATGCGTCGTCCCAGCATGAGGCCTTCTTTCTCCGAAACGAGGTGGTAAAAGCTGGTGTATGCTTCAAAGTAGACAGGGACATCGACCCACTCGTAATCCATCGCCAACAGCCTCTGGGCCGCTGCGCGCCAAATCCTGATGGCCCTGATGGGGCAGCCTGCCGCCATGCAGATGTCGCCCAGCGCTAGCGCCCTCCGCGCCATCCTGCGCGCGTTCTTATCATGAGCGATAGACGCTTCCTCGGCACGGACAATCTGGTTTAACACTTGGAGACTCTTGATGCTGAGGTCTCCACGGGGTGTGCAGCTGCACACCTTGACTAAATGCTTTTGTCTAGCCATAACAATCTCAATAAGTTAAAGAACGTCAGTTTGTTAACTCATCGGGAATGTTGTATACAAAAAGACACAACAATCCCATGAATGGCTGATTACACAGCCCTATCATGTGATTGTTGCTAAAATTCTGGCCGCAAAGATAAGTATATCTCAACCAAACGGCCAAATTTTTTCACCGAAAAATTTCATTGCCTCCTCTCTGGTTGCCTGCGGCGCTCATGCGAATTTCGCGAATTTCACAAAGGCATCCGCACACAATGTGCGCGGACACCTCTCTAAACTCTATACTCTAAACCCTAAACCGCTCGCGCAGCGAGCATCACAGCGGAAGCCCCTCTAAACCCTAAACTCTAACCTCTAAACTGCGAGCGCAGCGAGCACTTAGTCGTCCATGCCGAGGAAGCGGCCTGAGCGGTCAAAGGTCAGCTCCATGCCATTGGCAAGCTCTACGTCAAAGCCGTGGAGTTCCTTGTTGATCTTGGTGATGGCCAGGTTTTGGTAGTTGCTTTTCACATAGGAGGAGATGCCCTGGGGAATGAAGAAGGCGGGAACGCCTTTCATGCTTTCCACTTTCTCCCACTGGTTGTTGGCGTCAAAGTCGATTTGGGTGCCGTCGCTCAGATAGACATCATATTCCAGACCACCATGCTCGTGGTCGGCCTCGATACCGGCGATCGTGGCATTGGGGAATTGCTTCTTGATGAAGTCGGTGATGGGGGCGGGCAACGACTGGGCGTTTGCAGCGGTTGCGGCTTGGGCTTGTGCCTGGTTGGCAGCCTGGGCCTGGGCCGTATCTACAGGAGGAGTTTGCATCTGTTGCTCTTGAACAGGAGGCATGGCAGCTTGCTGCTGGGCGTCATTGTTACCGGAGCAGGACCACAGCGTAAACAGGACTACGCCGATCGATAAAACTTTCAAATTCATTTTACTCATATTATTCTAAAAAATAATTGGACTTATTGGACTTATTTGACTTATTGGACCAATTGGTCTTATTTGACTAATTAGACTAATTTGACTAGTTGGGTTGGTTAGTCGTCGATGTCGATGACCTGGAAGGTGGGGCTGTACTCCACTTCAAGGCCGTTGTTGAGCTTCACCTCATAGCCGCGGCGGTTGCGGTCAATCTTGAGGATGATGGCGCCGGGGAACGTGGCCTGGATGTTCGCCTTGATCTCCTCGGGAATCAGTTCCACGGGAACCTGCGAAGCGCGGCAGTCAATCTCTTTCCATGAGCCCTGCTTGTCAAACTCCACTTTCTCACCGCTCTCATATCGGATGGTGTAGTCATCCCAGTCCACAGTCACCACGAGGGGCACCTTGCCGGCAAAATACTGCTTGTGAAACGCTTGGGCAGCCTCGGGCATCTGGTCAAAAGTAATCACTTGGTCATGGTCGGCCTTGGCAATGAAACTTGTTGCCAGCATGGCGACTAACAAAAGGATAGCTTTAATACTTTTCATTGTGTTGATGTTTTGAGTCTATAAATAATTTTGGCGCGGCAAAGGTATAACGATTATTGGAATTGCAAAACTTTTGTCAAGAATTTATTACGGGAATTGGCTCGTTTTGGGTGATAAGTGGCGCCGTTCTATTGCAAAAGCGCGGTGGAGCGTTGCGCTTGATTTCAAATAATCGGTTTTTCTACTCTTTCTTGCTGTGTGTAAAAGAAAAAGACGTATATTTGCAGCGATTTCAAACAATTTTAATGAAAATGAAGAGATTTCTGCCATTAGGCATTTTCGCCTTACTTTTATTGATGATGACGGCCTGCAGCGACAAGCCTGTTGTTCCCGAGCAGTTACCTGTTCCGGTCAAGACGTTTGTCCAGCAGACCTATCCGGGCGAGGCCATCACCTTTGCCCAGAAAGACCTTGAGTTGTTCGGTTGGCAATATGAAGTTTTCCTGGCCGACGGCACTCACATCGAGTTTGACACCGACGACATGTGGTACAAGATCGAGAGCCCCGCGACCCGACCTGTTCCCGCACAGTTGATACCGGCTCCCATCGCTACGCATCTCCAGACCAATTTCCCCGGTGTGTTCGTCACCAAGATTGACAAGGACCGTAACGGCTATGAGATTGAGCTGGCCACCGGCATCGAGCTCAAGTACAACAGTCAAGGTGCCCTGATGGAAATGGACGATTAAGAGCTCGCGTTGCTCGCTTTGCTCGCAGCGCGAGCAGTTTAGAGTTTAGGGTATAGAGTTTAGAGGGGGATTTGCTCGCTGCGCTCGCAGTTTAGAGTTTAGAGTTTAGAGAATAGAGTTTAGAGTTTAGTGGGCATCCGCCGTGTAGTGACAAAAAACGAACGACAAAAAACTAAAAACTAAATAACTTTTATGAAGAAGATTAAATTTTTCCTGTTGATGGCTATGGTCATGACCATGAGCCTGACGATGAGTGCCGACGATGATGACCGCGTGATTACCTACGATCAGCTGCCTCAGGCCGCTCAGACCTTCCTCAAGGCGAATTTCGCCACTAAGGTGCCCCTGCTGGTAACCGCCGACTGGGACGATTTCACCATCCGCTACGAGAGTGGTGAGAAGATTGAATTTGACAAGAATGGCAACTGGAAGGACATCGAGTGCTACAGCAGCAAGGTGCCAGCCGACGTTGTTCCTGCCCAGATCGGCAGCTACATCAGCCAGAACTATCCCGGCAAGTCGGTTATCAAGCTGGAGCGTCATCGCAGCGTCTATGAGGTGAAGCTCAACAACGGCATGGAGATTGAGTTCAACCGCAATTTCCAGGTCATCGACATGGACTACGACGATTGATGTCGTCATTGTATCAATAAACAAGGGGGAGGGGATGGCATCATGAGATAATGGCATTTCCTCCCTTTTTTATCAAGTAAGCGTGGACTTTAGAAAAGCATATACACGATTCAGGCAATGGCAGCTGGACCCGTTTGCTTACAAGCTTAACGACCCGTCGCCGCACCATTGTGTCAACTGCGGTAATGACTATGTGGGCAATTTCTGCCCCATCTGTTCACAGCGTGAGGGCATGGGGGCCATCACGTGGCGCAGTGTGCTCCTGAGCATCGGCGAGTTGTGGGGCCTGCACAACCGTTCGTTGTTGTACTCGCTGGTGCAGCTGTTCTTCCGTCCGGGTTACTTCATCAGCGACTACATCAGCGGCAAGCGGCAGGTGAGTTTCCCGCCGGTCAAGATGCTGGCAATTGTCGCGCTGCTGGGCCTCCTTGTCGATTATCTTATAGGTAGCCCCATCGGCGGTGTATTCAATAATGACTTCGATTTTGCGGGCGACAAGATGCTGTTCATCGACAACGCCTTTGAGTGGATGAACCTCCACCCCGACGTGATGTCGTTAATCCTGCTGTCTTACCTGATTATCCCCAACTATTTCATCTATCGCCATGCCCCGCGCAACCCGCGCCACACCTTGCCTCAGGGCTTTTTCATTCAAGTGTTCACGGCCATCGCTTTTCTGGTCTTCAACTTGTTTGATGATCTCACATCCTGGCATTTGTTCACGTTCGTGTTAGGAAATGTCTGGACCTATGTCGCTTACAAGCAGCTCTTTGGCTATGGCTGGTGGGGAGCACTGTGGCGTGTGGTTTTGGCTTTGGTCTGCGCCCACCTGCTGGCGTTGCTCATGTTGGGAATAGACTTCAGCATTCACATGATACAGAGCGGAGATTCCAATTTTGTCGATGGGTTTAAGCTCTTTATAAAGTTGCTCAACAGGATGTTGACCAACACCGATGTATAATATAATGAATTGTCCCTCCCCCTTGTCCCTTAGACGGCCTGCGGGCTCGGTCATGGCCATTGGGGTTGATTGATGATACAGTCTTATAACAAACAGTGGATATCAAAGCGATATATCGACGTTTCAGGCAATGGCAGTTGAACCCTGTTGACAATGAGTTCACCTCGTCACGGCCCAGCCTGTGCAACAACTGTGGGCATGAATTTGTGGGCAATTATTGCCCCTATTGCTCGCAGAAGCGCGGCATCGGACGCATCACGTGGAAGAGTGTGGCTAAGGGCATCGGCGAGGTATGGGGCCTGCACAACCGTTCGATGTTTTACACGCTGGTGCAGCTTTTCCTGCGCCCGGGCTACTTTATCAGCGATTACATCGGCGGTAAGCGTCAGGTGAGTTTCCCGCCGGTCAAGATGCTGGTGCTCATCGGCGTGCTGGGTGTGATTATCGATTTCCTCACGGGTGCCATCCACGGCATGGTCTATAGCCATGGCGAAAAGATGGGCTATGTCAACGATGTGTTCAACTGGCTCAATGTCCATGTCAACGGAATGTTCCCGCCTCCCAGCGAGTACCTGAGTGACGTGCTCAACTGGCTCAACACCCACCCCGACGTGTTCTCGCTCATTCTGCTGTCGTTCCTGGTAATCCCCATCTATTTCATTTTCCGCTTTGCCCCGCGCAACACGCGTCACTCCATCCCCCAGGGTTTCTTCATCCAGGTGTTCAGCGCCGCCGTGTTCATGGTGATGAACATGTTATACGATATCACTGCGCTGGGATGGCTCGTGGTGCTTCTCTCGATAGTATTGATCTTTGTCACCTACAAGCAACTGTTTGGCTACGGCTTGTGGGGCACCCTGTGGCGCCTGGTCATGGCCTTTTTGTGTGCATTCACGCTGCTGTCCGTCATGCTCAACTTCAACTATGGAATCTATCTGCTAGAACAGGGTAATGAGGAAACAGCCCGGGGATTCTTCCTTAACGTCCCGATAGCCCTCCTGATACTCATCGTCATCCTTGCCGCCTGCTATTTCATCAGCAGGCCCCGCAAACCCAAACCCGACACCACGACCTGACACCGTCGTCCCGCGCAAAGGCGCTGTAGAACGGACAAAACGGACAGAACGGATGAAACGGATAAAACGGGGCAGCCGCAGGCTCAGGTGCCCCGCGCTAAGGTTTCAATGGCTTTAAACTAATTTTTTTAGTTTTTTAACTTAAATTGTTTGGTTTATAACTAAAACATTTAGTTAATTTGCATCGTGAAACTGAAAAATAGGCGTAATTATGAAACCATTGACTCAAAAAGAAGAGGAAATCATGGAGCGCATGTGGGATCACGGCCCCTTGCTGGTCAAGGAGTTGCAGGCCTATTATGACGACCCCAAGCCCCATGTGAACACCTTGTCCACCCTGATCAAGATTTTGGAGGAAAAGGGCTTCGTGGGCCACAAAGCCATCACGGCGCGCTGTTTCCAGTATTTTGCTCGCATCAGCCGCGAGGACTATCGCGGCGGCTCGTTGACCAACGTGGTCAACAAGTTCTTCGGCAAGTCCTACCTGAGTGCCGTCTCGGCTCTGGTCAAGAGCGAGAAAATCAGCGTGGAGGACCTGAAGGAACTTATCCGTGAAGTGGAAGAGAACAACCAATAACAAAAAACCTCATTCGCCATGTCGCTTCTCTCTCATATCAAACCTCAGTGCAAATTGACCCAATGGAATCAATTTTTGCACCTGATGCTCGCGGGAAGCAGCCATCAATTGCAAGTCATCGCTCTTGCGGTCTTGTTATCGACGGCAACGGTGGCATTGAGCAATGACAGTATCCCGTTCCTGTACCGTTCGCATCTCTATGTCACGGCCTGTATCAACAATGAGCATCAAGCCAATGTCATCTTTGACACGGGTGGCTCTAACCTCTTCGGCATCGACAGTGTCTATTTCTCGGCCTCTGGTTGGCATCCGCAGGACATCGGCTGGGGCAGGACGGGTGGCGCTGCAGGCGCTACCAAAGTTAAAGTCATCTTTGACCCTACAGCGTTGAGCATCGGGTCGTTGAGCAGCACTTACCAGATGGTGCCGATCTTCAAGTTGAGGGATGTGATTGATTGTCATGTCGATGGCGTCTGGGGCATCAAGGACATTGAGCACCATCCGTTGGAAATTAACTTTGAACACGGTTACCTGAAGTATTACACCGATGGGAATCCGCCGGTTGAGGGCTATGAGAAATTGCCAATCCGTTTCGAGAACCATCGAATCCAGGTTCAGGCCGAGGTCCTCATTGGCGGCAAGAGCATCCAGGGATGGTTTCTCCTGGACACGGGCTCGGGCAGTACGGTCGATTTCTCGGCTAGCGCGGTCAAGCAGTTTGCTCTCGAATCGCTGCCTGGCAAGAGATATATTAAGGACATGACCCAGTTTGGCATCGGCGACAAGGCCCAAGAGGCCATCATCGTCATGCAATCGCAGCAAATCGTCATCGGCACCGACACCACCAGCAACGAGGTCATTTCCTATCTGCCTGACGGGACAGGTGCCTTCGGCGAGAGAGAATATGCCGGTGTCATCGGCAATGGAATGTTATCCAAATTTAATTTGATTATCGACATTGCACACAACGCCCTCTACCTCAAGCGCTTCAAGGAAGACCTGCCTTTCAAGCCCAATTATGACTTCGCTTTCAGGAACCGCACCGACATCGGCGAGGGCTGGATCGTGTCAATGCTCACGCGCAATGGTGACGCCTCCCGTGCGGGCCTGCAATTGAACGACCGCATCACGGCCATCAACGGCAGACCCGTGGAGGACTACACCTGGCTAGAAGAATACCGCCTCGACAGGCTGCCTGAAATCACACTTGACGTGACAGGCACCAACGGCGAGTCCAAACAAATCACGCTTTCACCCGCCCTCAGGTGGTAATCACCTGTTAGTTAAACAATAAATAATACAACACAACGATATGGAAACCTCGATGTTACTCATCTATCAACTCAAAGTGGGCTTGTGCCTCATCGCCTTCTACCTGTTGTGGAAGTTGCTGCTCAGCCGCGAGACGTTCCACCGCTTCAACCGCGTGGCGCTGCTCATGGCCATGGCGCTGGCACTGGTGCTGCCCTTAATCAAGATTACCTTCAACAACGTGTCGCCGGCAGTTCAGCAGATGATTGTGCTCGACGAGATCGTTGTAGGCAACGCAAATGCGGCGCAGCAATCCTCGCCATTGTCGCAGTGGACTGTGATGGGCGTGATAGCGGCGATCTATATTCTGGGAATGGTCGTGGTGTTCGTGTGGCACTGGCATGGAAAGTGGCAACTGAACCGCCTGCTCAGTCAGGGCAGGGTGGTGCGGTGTGATGGCGGCATCGTGCTGCATGTGCTGCCTGGCGACCCGTCACCGTTCAGCTACTTCAATCACGTCGTTATCGGCGAGAAGGATTATCATGACAACCCCACCGAAATCCTGGTGCACGAGGCGGCACATATCTCCCTGAAGCACTCGTGGGACGTGGGCTTCATGAGCCTGCTCACCGTTTTCCAGTGGTGGAACCCTGCCGCCTGGCTGATGTGCCGCGAGATGAAGCAGATACACGAATATGAGGCCGATCAGGCCGTACTCAACAATGGCATCGATGCCCGGCAGTACCAGTTGCTGCTGATCAAGAAGTCCGTCGGGGACCAGCTATTCTCGATGGCAAATAACTTCAATTATCAATCTTTAAAAAAACGAATCCGTATGATGACGATTAAGAAAAGCAGCCGATGGAAAACTTTGCGTGCGCTGGCTGTGGTGCCCGTGATTGCATTGGCGCTGTTGGCATTTGCCAACCCTGAAATGAATACAGCACCAGTGGCGGGCCAGATGGAAAAGACTGGCTCTGAGGTAGCTCCTGCGACCAAGGCGGTACAGGTTACCGATGACCAGCAGACCGGCAAGGACAAAGAGTCTCGTATCTATCACTCGGTTGAACAGATGCCCCGTTTCCCGGGCGGCGAAGCTGCGCTGATGAGATACTTGCAAGAGAATATTCAATATCCTGCCGAGGCAGCCAAGAACAACATTCAGGGACGCGTTGTCGTCCAGTTTGTGGTCGAAAAGGATGGCCATATTGGCGAGGTCAAGGTCGTTCGCCCAGTGAGCGAGGAATTGGATGCCGAGGCCGTGCGTGTTATCAAGACATTGCCTGATTTCGAACCTGGCCGCCAGAACGGTGAGGCCGTAGCCGTGTGGTACACGGTGCCTGTTTCTTTCATTGTGAGAGGGGATTCCGTCAAGCAGCAAACTCCTGAAAAATGATTCTCGCACTTAAACAACAAGGCGCCGGGGCCGTAACGACCTCGGCGCCTTGTTGGATATTATCAGGGTGTCCGGTAAAAAAGAATTGATTTAGATGCCACAGGATGTAGGGCCTCGCCTTGGCGTGGCCGCACCGCCAGCGACCGTCCCCTTTCCATGCGTATGCCAGCTAACGGCTAACGGCTAATGGCTAACGGCTTAGAACAAATCTTGGCGCCTTAGCATGGGGCTACGGTACAAAAGTGGCCGGATTGTGCTGTACCGTTTTTTATGGAATTGAGTAATCATAATTTGGATTTTTGTGCGAGAATTGTTACCTTTGAGGCCAAATAACATTCTTATAATATTAACCTTTAAAAGCTAGAAAAATGGAAAAAGCAAAACATTTAACTCCCCCCTTGGGCCGATGGCTCTTGGCGCTGTTGCTGGTGATGTTCACATCGCTGGCGACGCATGCAGCCGAGGCCTATGCTTGTTCCTCGAATGAGAACGCGGTGCTAACATTCTATTACGACAACTATCGCAGTTCACGCTCGGGAACGACCTATGACCTGAATACGGGCGACAATTGGCCGGAGTGGCACAGCATCAGTCAGTATGTTGTTTTTGTGGAGTTTGACGAGTCTTTTGTCAATGCGCGTCCCACATCGACTTACCGCTGGTTTTACGAGATGACAATCCTCAGGAACATAGCTCATCTGGATTACCTTAACACCGTTGACGTGACAGATATGGGTTTCATGTTCGGTGATTGCGCCAAATTGGAGAGCCTTGATTTGAGTCATTTCAAGACCAACAAGGTGACAAATATGACCTGTATGTTTTATGGCTGCACAAGTTTAACAAACATTGACCTGAGAAGTTTCAGCACAGAACACACGTCGACATTGGGTAGCATGTTCCAGGGTTGCACGGCTCTGGAAACCCTTAACCTGAATGGCTTCACTATCGGTCGGGTAGTAGGCCAACAAACGGTCATGAAGGGAATGTTCAGTAATTGCCCCAACTTGACAACCATTTATGCTCAAGACTGGAATATGGACAATGTCTACGATCATGGTGAGCCTATGTTTACGGGTTGCACCAGCCTGTTGGGTGAAAGGGGAACGACCTTTGCTCAAGGCGGCAATAATTCTTTCTATGCCCGTATTGACGAAGCTCCCGAGCGCCCGGGCTACTTCAGTTCCTGGAAAGAGCCCTATGCCTGCTACACGTCTGACAACACGACGCTGACGTTTTATTACGACGGCTATCGCGATTCCCGCTGGGGCACGACCTATGACTTGAACAAGAGCTTCTATACCCCACAATGGTACAATGACAGCACCAATTATAATGTGACCCAGGTGGTCTTTGACCCGTCTTTTGCCGATGCCCGCCCGACGACCACCAAAAGTTGGTTTGACAGCATGCTTCAACTTCAATCTATCACGGGAATGGAGTACCTGAACACGAGTGCTGTAACCAATATGAACTCTATGTTCGGGATGTGCTGTAATTTGTCAAGCATTGACTTGAGCCACTTCAACACGTCTAATGTTACCAGCATGTTATACATGTTTGCCGATTGCTTCTGTTTAAGAAGTCTTGACCTGAGCAGTTTCAATACGGCGAACGTGACAGACATGTATTGGATGTTCTCTTGCTGCGGAGAGCTGACTACCATCTATGTTGGCGACGATTGGAGCACTGCAGCTGTGACCAATTCCGAGGGAATGTTCGACTACTGTATCAGCCTGGTGGGCGAGCAAGGCACCTGCTACGATGAAGATAATCCGTGTGACAAGACTTACGCACATGTCGATGGTGGCCCGAGCAACCCGGGCTATCTGTCCTTGAAGCCCGAGGCCTATGCCTGCTACACGTCTGACAACACGACGCTAACGTTCTACTATGACGGTTATCGCAACTCCCGCGCGGGCATGAAGTTTGACTTGAATACGGGTGCAGAGCAACCCAGATGGAATATGTTGAGTTTCGTCTATTCCAATGTGACACAAGTGGTCTTTGACGGTTCGTTTATAGACGCTCGCCCGACGAGTACTAGCTATTGGTTTGAACGTATGGAGAACCTTCAATCTATTAAAAAAATCTTCTGCTTGAAGACCAGCGAGGTTACCAATATGAGTTATATGTTTGCACACTGCTCTGCTTTGACGAGCCTTGACGTTAGTCAATTCGATGTAGGTAAAGTGACTGACATGCAATACATGTTCTTTGACTGTACGGGTTTGACAAATCTGGAATTGTTCTATTACGATAGTTATAACGTGACAAACATGCGTGGCATGTTCGTGGGCTGCTCTGGTCTGACAAGCCTTAACGTGAACCATTTAGTCACAGAGAACGTGACCGACATGATCAGCATGTTCTCGAGCTGCTCAAGTCTGACGAGCCTTGACTTGAGTCACTTCAACACGGCCAATGTGACCAGTATGCAATCGATGTTCAATGGCTGCACTGGTTTGACGAGCCTTGACTTGTCCAACTGGAACACGGCCAACGTGACCAACATGAGCAACATGTTCAAGGGCTGTTCAGGCTTGACGAACCTTGACTTGGGTGACTTCAACACAGCCAACGTAACCACCATGCGGTTCATGTTCTCTGGTTGCTCTGGCTTGACGAGCCTTGACTTGAGCAGTTGGAACACGGCCAATGTGACCGACATGGGCCACATGTTCCAGGGCTGTTCTGGCTTGAACAATCTTGACTTGAGTCACTCCAACACGGCTAATGTGACTGATATGACGTACATGTTCCAGGGCTGCTCTGGTTTGACAAGCCTTGACTTGAGCGGTTTCAGAACAGGGAAAGTAACCACTATGATGGGAATGTTCGAAGACTGCTCAGGTTTGTTGAGCCTTAATTTGAGATATTTTGAAACACCCAATGTGGCCAAATTGGGTTACATGTTCCAAAACTGCTCCAATTTGACCACCATTTATGCTGAAACCCAGTGGAATACTGCGGCTTCGACGGTAAACACAAATATGTTCTATAACTGCACCAGTCTTGTGGGCGGTAAGGGCACGGTCTTTGTTCCCACTCATGTGGGCAAAGAATACGCCCACATCGACGGCGGCCCGAGTGACCCAGGCTACTTCACTGGCCCCGAGGCCTATGCTGTCTTTACGCCGGGGAACAAGACGCTTACGTTCTATTGCGACTTCGAACGCAGTTCCCGCGAGGGCACGTCCTATAGCATGAACATAAACGATAACACTCCTGATTGGTGCGTAGAACACAGAAATGATGTGGAACGGGTGGTCTTTAACCGGTCTTTTGCCAATGCGCGACCGACGACCACTGCCAGTTGGTTCAATCTTATGGTTAACCTCCAAGTTATCAATGGTATGAACTATTTGAACACCAGTGAGGTGACCTCTATGCATGCTATGTTTCGGGGCTGCACGAGCTTGACGAGCGTTGACTTGAGCGGTTTCAGAACAGACAACTTGCGCGAGACGACTTATATGTTCTGGAATTGTACCAACCTGACCACGATCTATGGCAGTGGCGATTGGAACAACGCATCTATCTCATCTTATGCGAATATGTTCAAAAGGTGCACCAGCCTGGTGGGTGGCCAGGGCACTACCTACGATAACAGTCAAACTGGCATAAGCTATGCCCGCATCGACGGCGGCCCCAGCAACCCGGGCTACTTCACCGAGAAGCCCAATTTCCAGCCCGGCGACGTGAACGGTGATGATAACATCAACATCACTGATGTGACGATGCTTCTCTCGCTTGAGATTAATTCCGGGGAAGACATTGCCGCATCGACGTTGCCCGCTGGCGACGTGAACGGCGACGGCATCATCAACATCACCGACGTGACCATGTTGATTAGCCAAACACTCAACACCGCCAAATAACCCGCACACACTCATCGGCCCTCACGCTAAGGCGCGAAGACGCAAAGAAATTCAATAAGAACTTTGCGTCTTCGCGCCTTTGCGTGAGGTCGCCGCGATACAGCGTTAGCAATTTCGTCCAAAAGAACCGTCCCTCTGGACGAAAACGAGGGATACGGGGGGACGGTTTTGCAGTCCGAAAAATGCGCGCATTTTTCATCCAGCATAACCGTCCCCTTGCTACGCGCGGATGCCCAAAATAACCTTTGCGTCTTTGCGCCTTCGCGCCTTAGCGTGGGACGGGGTGTCGGTGTTTGCGTTATGGCTGCTGGCTGGAGAGTAGGGTGGTGAGGGGGACGAAGGAATAGCCTCGCTTTTTGAGTTCCTTGATGAGGGCGGGCAGACGGTCGTAGAATTTTTCTATGCGACGCTCGTCGGTGCCGAAGTGTATCATCAGCAGGTGGCCGTTCAGGGTCTTTTCCTTCTCGCAACGCATGATGCGGTCCCACAGCCAGCGGTTGTCGCGGTAGGGGTTGCCGCCCTCGATGCCGGGATAGGTGTAGTCCATGCTGCTGGCTGTGCCGGGCGAGAAGTTGATGAGTTGGAGGCCCATCTCGCGCGCCCATGCCGATATGGTGGCGTTGTGCCACTCATAGGGCGGAATGAACCACGGCGCATCCTGGGGCGTGATGCCGTATTTCGCCAGCTTGCCGTAACTCTTGATGATGTCGTCGCGGAACTCTTCCCTGAACACCAGCAGCGAGTCGCGTTTTTCCCAGGGGCAATACAGCAGGTGGCCATAGCTGTGACTGCCCACGTAGTGCCCGTCATCTACAAGGCGTTGCACCACGTCAGGATATAGGTCAAAGAACTGTCCCGTGAAGAAGAAAGCGCCCTTGATGCCCTGCTTCTTGAGCGTGGTGATGATGCGCTCGGCACCGTCGGCACGGTCGTCGGCGGTGAAGACGAGGCAAATCTGCTTCTTGGACGCGTCACCGCGCACGATGGCCCCCTCGTCCCACTGGAAATTGCCGCTCGCGTTCTTGCCTTCCTTCTCATAGAACGAGAAGGGGAACGTCAGCGACGCGGTGCCGTCCATCGTGGGCTCGTTGGTGCTGTAGTCGTGGGTGTTGTCGTGGAAGACGACGTCACCGGGCTGGAACAGGTCATAGGTGTTGCCCTCGATGTTGAGCATGTCGTCCGACAGGTTCACGCCCTTGAGGCTGTTGAAGATGGTGGCATACACGGGGCCGTCCACGAGTCCGCCCGTGGGCATGCCCACGCGTTCCATCACATAGTTGCTGTGCGGGGCATGGGGGTAGGTACCGCCACGGGGCAACTCCACAATCATACTTGTGCCCCACGGGTTGCAACCCAGCAGCCAGTCGCGCAGGGCACCCTCCATTTCCTCGAACTGGCGGTCGCCTGTCATCTGGCGATAGAGGATGCACTGGGTGAGCATCGCTGTGGTCAGGTTGTTGCTGCACCAGATGCCGGGCACGCCCCACAGGAAGGGGTTGCCCGTCTGCTCGGCACGTCCCTTGACGCGCTCGATGCCGGCCTTGATGTTGCGGATGAACTCGGCTTGCAGCCTCTTGTTTCCCTCGGCCAACTGGGCCACACGCACGTGCCCCATATTCATGAACGGGTACCACTGGTAGTGGCGCGCGCTGTCGGCGCCCATCCATGGGGTGACCGGTTCGCGGCGGCCATATTCCACGGCTTGGGTCAGATAAGTGCTGTCGCCGGTGGCATGAAAGAGTTCGATGGCTCCTAACTCCATGTCGTCCACCCAGTTGTCCTCCTCGTAGATGTAGGGCGAGACCACGCTCACCGTCTGGGCGTTGCCGGGTTTGTCAAGGCCCACCTGGTAGGCGTCGGCGGCCTTGGCGGCGATTTTGGCGGCAAACTCGGGGTAGAACGGTGCCAATACCTCGGCGCCCAAGGAGAAATCGCTGGCGAATTTTCCCGCCGTGCTGGCTGCTCCCATCGTCGCGTTCATGTACTTGCCGCGCTGCTGCGGCTTGCCGTCGATGTAATAGACGGGGCGCCCGTTGTTAGGTCCCCAGCCGTAGTCGGCAGGGTCGTCCTTGGGCATCTTCATGCCGATGTGGTCGCGGTCGTCGGCAATCTGGTTATAGAGTTCGCCCTTGCTCGGGTTCATCTTGTCGAGCCAGGTGAGGCCCCAATAGATCTCGTCGATGATGTCGGGGATGCCGTTGGCACCCTTCAGACCATTGGCCTGATACTGGTCGCCGAAGGCCTGTGGACACTGCTGCCAGGCCAGCATCATCTGGTAGATGGCGTTGGCGCTCGTGGTGGTGTACTGCAGCAGGTCGGCCGCATCGTGCCAGCCGCCGCGCACGTCGATGTGCTGACCCTCTTTCTCGGGATGGTAGCGCACATAGGCATCCTTGACATGGCAACTGTCGCGCTGGAACGGGTTGAAGCCGCACCGCTGCTGGCGCATGTAGTTGAGCACAAAATCGGCCGTGCCGTCCCACACGCGGTTGTTGATGGGGAACACGGGCGACTCAATGCCGGCGGCCACGATGCGGTAGGCGCCATTGCCGTGGAAGTCGCTGAAGTCCAGCCGCCAGGTCGCCTGCATCTGTCCCCACGGCCCCATTTGCCGTACGGCGGTCGAGCGATAGGCCGTCTGCCCCGTGAAGGCGTCGACCAGTTCAAATCCGTTGATTTGCACCTCTTCCTGACTCATGAGCACGGCTACCTTGGTCGCATCGGGCAGGTAGCCCAACTGGTTGATGCGTATCCATCCTGCCGCCTTGATCAGGCTCATGCCTGCCATCATGATGATGACCACTACCGTTATCAGTCGTCTGTTCATTTTGTCTATGGTTTTTAGGTTCGTTCGTTAGTGAGCGATTGAATTTTTGTATCACAAAATTACAAAAATAAAACGTTTACAAGGAATTAGCATACCGAAAAAGGTGAATTATGGAATTTTTTCCATAATTTTGGAAAAAGACTTGCTCATTAACTTTTTTTGACTTACTTTTGCCACAATTTGTGTGAAAACCATTGCTTGTAGGTCAAGCGATTGTGGGAATTGTTTTCCACCGATGACTTTTTTGTGATAATCATGTTAACCTGTCATATATTTTCGATTATGAGAAAAATTACGTTTTTTGCTTGTATGATGGTCGCTATTATTGCGTCGGCGCAATTTAGCGAGCCTGGTTTTTATCGTGTCCACAACGTCTTGTCTGATGACTACATCTGCATTAGGGGCACACATTATGAGAGAAGCACCAATCCTGATGCTTTCTGGCCTTGCATCAAGATGTTGAGTGACTCTGATCAGATTGCTGATCCCGGTTCAATCATCTACATTCCCGAGATGGGACAGACCAGCCTGTGCGCACAGGGTGTGAGCACCTATCTGCTCACCGGCCTGATGCTTGAGATCTTACCCGCCCAAGTGATGGAGGGTGGACTGCCGACGTATATCGCCAAGACCCAGTACAACAATTTCCCGTGTATTTTCCGTGACTATGGCAACGGTTTGACCGCTGGCACGATCGAGGGTCCGGAGTCACACTGGTGGATTGAGCCTGTCAATGAGGGCTCGATGGACACCTCTTTCCTGGGTGTTAAGCCCATCAATGAGGCCGTCTGTGACACCGACGGCTGGTACTGGACAACCATGTGCTGTGATTTCCCGTTCGTTCTCCCCGTTGACGGCGGTGTTGAGGGCGCTTACACCGTTAACGAGGTCAAGATGGGCTACGACAGCCTCTACTACGCTGCTCCCGTACAGCTGTGCGGACAGGGTGACACCGTTCCCGCTGCTACTCCCGTGCTGCTCAAGTGCAAGGCTGCCTATGCCAGTGGCAACAAGATCATCCCCGTTGCCTCCATTGCCAATCGCATGGCCATGCCCATCGTCAACGACCTGCTCATGGGTAACTACTTCAGTGTATTTAACAACCACTGCTCGTTCACCGACCTCACCGTGACCAAAGATTATTATCCCGCACAGGCCACTAAGGCCTCGGACGACAATCTCGCACTGGGCGTGGATGCCGAGGGTCGCCTGGGCTTCTATCCGATGCCCGAGGGTACCTATATGGCCGCCAACACCGCATGGCTGTCGATGAAGACTCTTGAACTCGAAGGCGTGACCGCCGTATATCTGGGCGAAGTTCCCGTTCAGGAACCCGATCCCATTGTTATTGCCAAGGGTGACATCAACGGTGACAACACGATTAACATTACCGACGTGGGCCGTCTCATCAGTTTCGTGATTTCCGACCCGTCGAGCGAAGAGAAAGTTTCAGAAGACAACAGTGATGATGACCCCGACGGTGCCTTCATCATCGAGGCTGCCGACGTTAACGGCGACGGTCTGGTAAACATCACCGACGTAGGTCGTCTGATTTCCATTCTGCTGGATAACGCTGGCGTTGAACAATAAGCGATACCACCATCGGCAGGCGTAATACTGCTGCGTAATATACAACGAGGTTGTGCCGTGACGGCGCAACCTCGTTTTTGATGAATCTTTGATGGATGTGTGTGTCGTCAGAAGACCAGCAAGCCTGTAATGCCGGCCAGGATGATGACCAGGATGGGGTGGACACGCGTGAAATAAACGATGCAGAACGAGGCCACGCAGATGGCGATGGTAATTATGCGTTCGCTCATCTCATAGCCGAAGTTCTCGCTGTTCATCAGCAGCAAGGCGGCCGACGCGATAAGACCCACGACAACAGGTCGCAGCCCCATGAAGGCCCCCTTGATGAAGGGGCTCTGGCGATGCCGCTCGATGTAGTGAGCGGCGATGAGCGTGAGGATGAACGGCGGTAGCACAACGGTCAGCGTCGTCACCAGCGACCCCAGCACGCTACCCGTGACCACATAGCCGATATAGGTGGCGCTGTTGATGCCGATGGGGCCCGGCGTCATCTGCGAGATGGCGACGATGTCGGTGAACATCTGGCTCGTAATCCAGCCCGAGTCCACTACCTCGCGTTGGATAAGCGACAACATCGCATATCCGCCACCAAAGCCAAACAAGCCGATTTTCAGGTAGGCCCAGATGAGTTTCAGGTAATCCTCAAGCATGGCAGTCCTCCTTTCCGTTTTCTACGTTTTCCACGTTCGCCCGTTTCTCTCCGTTTTCTCCGTTCTTTCCGTGATATCCGTTATAGATATAGAAGATGTACCCCCCGATAGCTC
Organism: uncultured Bacteroidales bacterium; assembly: GCA_902776955.1. Classification (GTDB taxonomy): domain Bacteria; phylum Bacteroidota; class Bacteroidia; order Bacteroidales; family Muribaculaceae; genus Sodaliphilus. The sequence goes on from CACYSG010000004.1 coordinate 25,575, forward strand.
CCAGCACGATATAAATGATGGGATTGGAGATATAGGGAATCTTGCTGTAGATGAGCAATGCCACCGCCACAGGGATGGCGACCGTCTTCCAGTTGATGCCGGCAGCGCGGGCCGTAGTGAGCACCGGCGCGATAATCAGGGCGACAACGGCAGGACGGATACCCTTGAAAATGCGGCTCACGATGGGATTGTTCTTGATGGTGTCGGGGGTGAGGAAGATGGCAATCGCGAGAATCATCAGGAACGACGGCAGGATGGTGCCGATAGCTGCACAGATGCTGCCCTTCACTCCCTTGAGGCGGTCACCAATGACGACACTGATGTTGACGGCCAGGATGCCCGGCATCGACTGGGCCACAGCCAGCAGATCGAGGAATTCGTCTTCGGGAATCCACCGATGCTTCTCAACAATCTCGCGCTGGATAATGCTGATCATTGCCCAACCGCCACCAAAGGTGAAGGCACCAATCTTGCTGAAAGTCAGGAACAGCTGCAGGTACAGACTCATACGAGAGAAGAATTAGGAGTTAATAGTTAATAGAGAATAGTTAATAGTTGGCATCCGCCTTTTATTTTACCCCAGTATGTCATCAATCTTTTATCATTTTTTAGTTTCTAGTCCCTAGTCCCTAGTTTCTAGAATATCTAGATTATCTAGATTATCTAGAATATCTAGAACTATTAACTCTTAACTATTAACTCTTAACTATTAACTATTTTTGTTTTTTCTCTCTTATGATTTCTCGTTGGGCATGGATGAAGCCATAGTTGCTTGTGCTCAGGTGGGTGCGGGTGAGCATGAGGCTGTCCACATAGGCCGTGTGGCCAGGTTTCATGTCGTAGCTCACGTAGCCGTACACGCGTCTTACCTTGCGGGTGGTGTCGCTCTGCACATCGATGATTACCCAGCCGTCGCTGTTGGTGGAACGGCAAATTTGAGCGGTTGCCCCGTCGGTATAATCCACGTTGAGGCTCACCTTGAAATCGTTGCCGCCGCGCGTAAGCTTGTAGGCCAGCTGATAGCGGTCGCCGGGACGCTTGTTGGCGTCGGGAGGCATGTCAAACGTGATGAATCCCCGTTTGGCCCCCTGGGTGAGCATGTAGTTGCGTTGTCCGCGCCACAGGTCGGTCGTGTCGCCCTTGATATCGGCTCTGGGGTGTCGCATGCGCGGTCCGCCGGGACCCGGGACGGGATTGTGTGTGGGTTCGCCTGGGCCAAACATGTCGTCGGGGTTGCCGCCACCGTTCTTGTCAAGCTTGTCATAACGCTCCTTGAGTTTGCCCACGGCCTTGTCATAGGCCTTGGTGTAGTCTTCCATGTTGTGGGCATACCACACCAGCGACGAGTCGTAGTCCTCCTGGGTGATACCGTGTTTCTTGAAGATGGACTGCTTCAAGACCTGGCGGCTCGAATCGTTATCAAACTCGCTGGAGTGGCTGTCGATATAGGCCTCGGCCAGTTGCAGGTCGGTAATCAAGTCGGCCATGTCGTTGATGCTCATCACGCCCCCGGGAGTCTTGTCACAGGAGAGCAGCGTGAGCAGCAGGACGCACAGTGATATGTGACGCAGCGGCGCGTGCATGACAATCAGGATTCGCTGCCGGCCTCTTCGTCACCCTCGGTAATCTCACCCTCGGGAGCCTTGACACGGGGCGAGGCGAGATAGCGGGCATAGAACAGCACGAGGACAAACACACTCACGCTGAGCGAGGCGTCGGCGATGTTGAAGATGGGCTGGAAGAACACAAAGTGGTTGCCACCAATCCAGGGCATCCATTGCGGCCAGTTCCACTCACACAAGGGGAAGTAGAGCATGTCCACGACCCTGCCGTTGAACAGCGTGGCGTAACCCCCGTCGGGCGGGAACATCTGGGCTACCTGCGGCGGCATCGGGCTGTTGAACATGACGCCGTAGGCGATGCAGTCGATGACGTTGCCCAGCGCGCCGGCGGTAATCAAGGCGATACACACGACATATCCCCGGGGATAGTCCTTGGTGTTGCGCAGGCGCCACAGGTAGTAGATGAAGGCCGCCGAGGCAACGATGCGGAATAGCGTGAGCAGCAGCTTGCTGCCCAGTTCCATGCCGAAGGCCATGCCGTTGTTCTCAATAAACAGCAGCCTGAACCACGAGGTCACCATCACTTCCTCGCCGTAGTAGAAGTGGGTTTTTACCCAAATCTTGACAGCTTGGTCGATAACGATAACCAGCGCGATGATCAGCGCTGCCAGTTTGCCGTTAGTGATTTTCATTGTGGGACGCTAACGTCAATATTTCTTCTTGGTGCGGGCCTCGATTTCCTTTCCTTCCATCGACAGGGTGGTGTGGGGTACCGCCATCAGGCGCTCCTTGGGAATGAGCTTACCTGTGATGCGGCACACGCCGTAGGTCTTGTTCTCGATGCGAACAAGCGCACCCTCGAGCTTGCGGATGAAGTCCATCTGGCGACCGGCTTGCTGACTGAGGACCTCCTTCTGCATCGTCGAGGCGCCTTCCTCCATCATCTTGAAGGTGGGGTCGGACTCGTCGATCTTGATGTCGTCCATGAGTCGGTCATAGTTTGCCTTGGCCTGCTCAAGTTTGTTCATGATGAGGTCTTTGAACTCCTGCAACTCCTCATCGCTGTATCTGACTTTCTTGTTGTCCATGTTGATGGATATATTTATTGGTTGATGTGATATTGTCTATAGGGCGGTTCACACTTTCTCGACATTAACGGGCAACATCCAGCCGTCCATATCGAGCTCGACAGCGGTGGCGGCATCGACAGAGCCGACGGCGAGGCTCGTGGCGAGCACCTGGCGGGCGATGTAGTCGCCGTAGGCCTTCACGGCCTCGTCGGTGCGCTCGTCGGGAGCGATGGTGACGTTGATGCGGTCGGTGATGTCAAATCCCTTGCTCTTGCGAACGCTCTGGATACGGTTCACCAGCTCGCGGGCGATACCCTCGAGGCGCAGCTCATCGGTCACGGTGATGTCGAGCGCTACGGTCAGGTTACCCTCGTTGGCGACGAGCCAGCCGGGGATGTCCTCACTGATGATCTCGACGTCGCCAAGTTCAACGACGGCCTGTTGGCCATCCAGGTCAACGGTGAACGTGCCGTTTTTCTCGAATTGGGCGATTTCGCTCTGCGACATGCCGGTGATGCGTGCGGCGAGCGCCTTCATCACCTTGCCGTACTTCGGGCCCAGTTTCTTGAAGTCGGGTTTCACGCGCTTGACAAGGATGCCTGCGTCATTGCCGACGAGCTTGATTTCCTTGACGTTAACCTCGTTGCGGATCAAGTCGGCCACGGCCTCTACATTGGCGCGCTGGCTCTCGTCGAGCACGGGCACCATGATGGCCTGGAGCGGCTGGCGCACCTTGAGGTTCTGCTTGCGGCGCAGCGACAGCACCATCGAGGTGACGTCCGATGCGGCCTGCATGCGCTGCTCGAGCTGCTTGTCGATAACGCTATCGTCACACTTGGGGAAGTGGGCCAGGTGTACCGAGTCCTCGCTGTGCGTCAGGTCGCGGTACAGACGGTCGCTGTAGAAGGGAGCGACAGGTGCCATGAGCAGGGCCACGGTGGTGAGGCACTGGTGCAGCGTCTGGTAGGCCGCCAGCTTGTCCTGGGTCATATCACCGCCCCAGAAACGCTTACGGTTCAACCTCACGTACCAGTTGCTCAGGTGGTCGCTGACAAAGGTGCTGATGGCACGGGTGGCCTTGGTGGGCTCGTAGTCCTCGAGGTCGGCCTGGACCTCGGCGATGAGTGTGTTCAGCAGCGAGATGATCCAGCGGTCAATCTCGGGACGCTCGGCGATGGGCACCTGAGGAGCCTCGGGATCAAAGTTGTCGACGTTGGCATACAGGGCAAAGAACGAATAGGTGTTATACAGGGTGCCGAAGAACTTGCGGGCCACCTCGATCACGCCGGCCTCGTCAAACTTCAGGTTATCCCAGGGCTGCGAGTTGCTGATCATGTACCAGCGCAGCGGGTCGCTGCCGTAGTTCTCGATGGCGCCGAAGGGGTCAACGGCGTTGCCCAGTCGCTTACTCATCTTGTTGCCGTTCTTGTCGAGCACCAGACCATTGGAGATGACATTCTTGTAGGACACGTTGTCAAACACCATCGTGGCGATGGCATGCAACGTGAAGAACCAACCGCGCGTCTGGTCCACACCCTCGGCGATGAAGTCGGCGGGGAAGCAGCGACCGCTGTCCACAGCCTCCTTGTTCTCGAAGGGGTAGTGTGCCTGGGCATAGGGCATCGCACCGCTGTCAAACCACACGTCGATCAGGTCAAGCTCGCGCTTCATGGGCTTGCCCGTGTCGCTCACCAGCATGATGTCGTCGACGTAGGGGCGGTGGATGTCGATCTTGTTGTAATTCTCCTCGCTGTAGTCACCGGGAACAAAGCCCTTGTCCTTGTAGGGATTGGAGGGCATCACGCCGGCGGCAACGGCCTTCTCGATCTCGTTGTAGAGTTCCTCGATGCTGCCGATGCACTTCTCCTCACCGTCCTCGTTGCGCCAGATGGGCAGCGGGGTGCCCCAGTAGCGGCTGCGGCTCAGGTTCCAGTCATTCAGGTTCTCCAACCACTTGCCGAATCGGCCCGACCCCGTGTGCTCAGGTTTCCAGTTGATGGTGTGGTTGAGTTCGATCATGCGGTCGCGGCAAGCCGTGTCGCGGATGAACCAGCTGTCGAGCGGGTAGTAGAGTACGGGCTTGTCGGTGCGCCAGCAGTGGGGATAGTTGTGGACGTGCTTCTCCATCTTGAAGGCGGTGCCTTCCTGCTTCATGCGGATGCAGATGTAGATGTTGAGGTCCTCGGCCTTCTCGGCGGCCTTCTCGTCATACTTGCCGCCAACGGTATATTGCGGGTCGTAGGCGTTCTTCACCCAGCGGCCGGCATATTCCTGGTAGAGGTCCACGTTGACGAAGTCCTTGACGAACTCCTCGTCCAGGTCCTCGATGAGGTAGTATTTACCGGTGAGGTCCACCATGGGGCGGGTCTCAAGCTTCTTGTTGATCATGTACAGGGCAGGGATGCCGGCGGCCTTGGCCACGCGGGCATCGTCGGCACCGAAGGTGGGTGCGATGTGTACGATACCGGTACCGTCCTCGGTGGTCACATAGTCACCGGGGATGACACGGAAACCGTTGTCGTTGCCCACGACCTTGCCGTCGATCTTGTCCACGGGCTTTACCCAGGGGAACAGCTGTGCGTAGCGCAGCTCCAGCAGGTCCTGACCCTTGAACTGGGCGATAACCTTCCAGGGCACCACCTTGTCACCGGCATTGTACTCCAGCGGCTGGTCCTTGCCCTCGGCCTTGAAGTAAGCGCTCACGCGGGCTTCGGCCAGCAGGTAGATGGCGGGCTTGCCGTTGTAGGGGTTGAAGCTCTCGACGGCGACATAGTCGATCTTGTTGCCCACACACAGGGCGGTGTTGCTCGGCAGGGTCCACGGGGTGGTCGTCCATGCCAGCACATAGGTGTCGTTGAAGCCCTCGTCGGCGGCTTCAACGATGGCCTTGATGACGGGATGCTCGTCACCGCTCACCACGGTGAACTGGGCCGTCACGGTCTGGTCCTTGACGTCGCGGTAGCAGCCGGGCAGGTTCAACTCGTGTGAACTCAAGCCGGTACCGGCAGCAGGCGAGTAAGGCTGGATGGTGTAACCCTTATAGAGCAGGCCCTTGTTGTAGAGCTGCTTCAAGAGCCACCACAGGCTCTCGATGTAGCTGTTCTTGTACGTGATGTAGGGGTCATTCATGTCCACCCAGTAGCCCATGCGGTGGGTCAGGTCCTCCCACTCGCGGGTGTATTTCATCACCTCCTTGCGGCAGGTGGCGTTATAATCATCGACCGAGATTTTCTTGCCGATATCCTCCTTGGTGATGCCCAGGGCCTTCTCAACGCCCAGCTCGACGGGCAGGCCGTGGGTGTCCCAACCGGCCTTGCGCAGTACCTGGTAGCCCTGCATCGTCTTGTAGCGGCAGAAGATGTCCTTGATGGAGCGTGCCATCACGTGATGGATGCCCGGCATGCCGTTGGCGCTGGGAGGTCCCTCATAGAACACAAACGACGGAGCACCCTCGCGCTCGCTGATGCTGCGTCCAAACACATCTTCCTTGTCCCACTGCTGCAGGACTTCCTTGTTGATATCCGACAGGTTAAACCCGTTATACTCGTTAAATTTCTTCATTACTTCTTTTTCAATAATGTGATATTTCAAATTTGGCTGCAAAGGTAGTCAAATTAATTGGAAAAACAACTCAAAATACCGATTAATCAAAATCAGAGGTAGCATATAACCGTAAAACCAGCCAGAGCGCTCACTTTACTGACGATTCTGGTGATAAAACAGCTGTGTCGCCACGGGGCCCGGTTGAGCATAATGTTGAGCTGTTTTGTTAAGAAAACGCGCTGTAGGGGCCTCGCCTTGGCCTGGCCGCTATGAGGCAAGTAAAATAACGTGAGTTCGACGAAAATATACTTTAGATGCCAATGAGTTAGCCATCTGAGACCTGTAGAGACGCAAAATTTTGCGTCTCTACAGACTAGAAGTATTGAGCATCAGTACTTTAATTTCGTTGAGCTTACGTTAAAATAAACCACGAATGGCGCGAATTAAACTGATTGGCGTCCGCGTTCAATTACTCCAGATTTCGAATTAACACTGATTTTTTCGCGATAATCAGTGTTTTGAGGAGAAGAACGGCCACGCCAAGGCGAGGCCCTACGTTGCGTATGCCCTCAGAAAATTCAGACTATTCAGTTGTTGATTTGGCAGGGTGTGGTTAGCGGGGGAATTGGAGCAGGAAAGTCGTGTGGAAGTCGGGGCGGGGATCGTCGAGCAGCGACATCATGCCGCCCTGGATGGTAAGCAGGCGACGGCTAAGCGACAGGCCGATGCCGTTACCCTTGCGCTTGGTGGTGAAGAAGGGGATGAAAATCGACGAACGTGCTTCGGCGGGAATCAGTTCGCCATTGTTGCTCACGTACAGGAATACTTTTCCTTCAGGACCGGCTTCGATTTCCATGCCTAGGGCCTTGGCGCCGGCCTCGATGGCGTTCTTGATGAGGTTGATGAGAATTTGGCGCAGCAGGTTAGGGTCGGTCTTGATGATCATGGACTCGGGCATCTTGTTGCGCCATTCCACATCGTTGAACAGCTGCTGGACTTCGCAGGCCACGCTGCACAGGTCAACCGACTGGGGGACAGGCTTCTGCAATTCGGAATACTTGCGGTAGCCGTCGATAAATGAGTTGAGGTGCAGCACCGTGTTGTGGATGGCATTGATGCCCTCCTCGAGTTCCGAGCCCTTGACGGCGGGGTGGCACAGCATCGACTGGCTGATGCTCGCGATGGGGGCGGTGGCGTTCATGATCTCATGGGTGAGCACGCGGGTGAGTTTTTCCCACGACTCCACCTCGCCTAGGTTGACCTGTTCGCGGATGTGCTCGCCCAGTTGGTTAAGGGTCTCCTGCAACGCCCGCTCACCGCTGAACATGTGGCGCGTGGGCAGTTGGAAAGTCAGGTCGTGGTTGCGGATGGCTTCCTGCATGATGTGGGCGCGCTGCACCAGCGAGCGCTGGTGGCGCCAGAACCACAGTCCCACCACGGCGATGATGGCGACACTGACCCAGATGACCGTCGAGAGTTCCATTGATTATTCCAGTTTCTTCATCTTGTTATAGAGCGTCTGCCGAGTGATTCCCAGCAGCTCGGCCGCCTTCGACAGGTTGCCATGGCAACGGTCGAGGGTGCGGCGAATGTGATCGGCCTCAACCTCGTCGAGCGTGGCCAGCTCGTCGCGCGCCTCGAGCACGTCCTTGAGCTTGCGCACCAGCTCGTCGTTGTCCCACGGCTTGGTGACGAAGTCGGCGGCGCCGCGCTTCAGCCCCCTCACGGCCAGCTGCACGTCGGCATAGGCCGTGATGAGCACCACGGGAATCTCGGGGTGGTGCTTGCGAATGGCCTGGAGCCACACCAGACCGTCCTGCCCGCTGTTCACACCCAGTGTGAAATTCATGTCGAGCAGGATGAGGTTCACCTCCTCCTGTCCGAGCAATGATATGACCGACTCGGGTGATGTCAGGGTAATCACCTTCTCAAACATTCCTGACAGGCAATACCTCAATGCGGTGAGGATGCCCTCGTTGTCGTCTATGACCAATAATGTTCCGTACTTCTGCATAACGGCAGCGAAGTTACAACTTTTATCGGTTTTCTCCCAAGAATAAATCGACTAATTCTCGCTTTTTTGCCCTAATTTCTGTAATAGTGTCTATTTTTTAGACAGGTGCCTGTAAAAAATTTAGACAATCGCCGTTTTTCACCTCAATTATCTTGACTCGGGTGAACATGGCGGCTTAACTTTGCATCAGCCGAACGGGAAAAACCCCGACGGCAACAAGAAACCACACATAACCACACGAAGGCAGCATTTTGGAAAATTACCTGATTATCATTGATACAATACAACAAAATCTAAACATCAAAGTCTAAACATCGTTTCATAAGAAAGGCGAAGCCGATTTCGAGGAAATTCCCGAAACCGGCTTCAATCTTTTTACGCCCTTGTGGCGTTATTTAGCGTAGAGCAATCGGTTGAGCATCGTCGTCACATCGGTGATGGAGCCTTCCTCCTCACCGTTGCACATGCGGTTCAACTTCTGGGTCACGCTAGTGATGCTGAGCGTGGGGCTGAATTGGAATTGACCGCCGTTGGTGAAGTATAGGCTGTTCCAATCGTAATAGTCTTCCGCTAACACGGGATCAGCTGAGGTGAGCATGGTTCGTACCCATGTGATCTTGTCGGGGGCGATAACATGACCCGTGCAACCCTCTGTAAGTTGATCAACCGAGTTAAGAAGTAATGGGAAAGAGTAGTTATAATCGTCGCCCACCGCCTGGAAGGGGAAAGAAACGGTGCCGTCAGGCCGTATAATCATGTAGTTCATACCGAATTTGCCGTACAGGTTATGAACATATAGGGTAGTGTCATCAACCTGATACATATAGACGTATTCACTCCTTATCCGCATTTCCCAACCAATACTGTTGCCGCCTACGGGATGTGACGTCAACGACAGTTTGGGGTTGTCGCCGGGCCTTGTCCATTCAATGCCACTGCCGCCACTGTTGCCGGGCTTGATGGGCTTGCGGCCACCGATACCCAGAATATCATAGTCATTACCAGTCTTTGATATGAATTGTGAACCATTTATTACCGTGGCATTTATTAGCGAACTTACATCGAAGAAGCCCTTTGGCCTAATGCCGTTGTCGTCGCCTTCGCCAGCCGACTGAGGGCTCATCCTGGGGTTGTCACCGGGCCTTGTGAAGCTCTGGATGTCGCCAGAGCCTGCGCCAGGCTTGACGGGCGGCCTACGGCCGCCGCAACCTGTCGGATCGCAAACCTTGCCAAAGTAGGTGGAGGCGAAGGCGGACAGATCTGCTCCGGAGAAAGAGACAAATTTCTTCAGACCAGTACCGTTGCCGCCAGGTGACGGTGCATTCGACTTGGGCGTGAGGCCAGGTAACGACGAGTCTGGCTCATCGCCGGGCCTCGTCCAGTCAAGGCCACCGTTGCTACCGGGCTTCACCGGTTTGCGGCCACCGAAACCCATTGTACCTGCGCCGTCATTCACTATATTAAAAATAATATCACCGAATTTGCGACCGACGCCGTGAAGAACTCCTGGGTTAATAGAAGTTGTTTGGGGGAGATAGTCGTGCTTGCCGTTAGGAACCATCAGCAAGGTGTTGGTGAAAAGCGGTGAGCACGTCCACGTCGTGTCGATGGAAGGATCGCTGCCGATGGCAGTTGTTCGGGTAATGGTCTCGATGAGGAAGACAAAAGCGTCAGTAATGCCGATGCTGCCATCTTCTATCATATAGCCCGTGATGTAGTTAGGATCTTGAACTCGACCTACCGAAATCGACTCTTCAGGCACCACATAATAATTGATAAGCGTATCTCTCACGATCTGATCACCATCTGGTGCTGTGATTTGGCGGTAAATGGTCCATACCAAGCCCGACGGGATGATACCTCCTTCTTCAACATCAATTCTGAAAGGCAACGGAGCAGGTCCATAGAAGTTGGGTATGACCATCATACCCTCATCCTCAGTCGCCTCGGCGTCAGCAATAATACCCATTTGGAACTGCTCGCCAGTATTGCCGGTCTCGAAATCGTACTCATGCATTTCGTACGAGATAATTCTGGGTCCGGTCAATTCCTCGGCCGTCAAGCGGCGGGGTGATTTCTTGGCCAGGAGGTTATCGCGCAGCGTGAGGTTGTGCTCACTCATGAACTGCGCTAGGGACATCGCCTCGTCCTGGAATGCCGGGGCGTCACTTTCATTCGTTTGGGCATTGGTCATCCGGGGAGATAAGTTCTCATGCGGCTGACTCGCCAGCATGCTCAACCCCACACTGGCACCCAGTAACATTGCAAATAATAATTTCTTCATAATATCAATGTTTAGATTCTATTATAATTTTGGTCTTCTCCTTGTTATGAGTTGGACATCATAAAACATGGAAACTCCCATGAACGCTGGGCTTCAGGCTATTGCCGTTACCCGCAAACGATATTTTGGAACGCAAATATACCTATTATATGATGGAGTTCCAACCCAAAAGCGCTGTTTAACTTAAATTTAATACTAAATTACAATAATTAACAAAATATCAGCAGCAAGGAATCACTCTTCCCAACAATGCTCACACAGGTCCCTTAAGGTGAAAAAATAATGTTTATGGTAGGACTTTAGAGGGATTTTTGCTGCTTTCAATCTGTTTCGCCCCCTGAAAGGGGCAAAATCAGGAGTTTTTGCCCGCGTCGTGACGTATTTCTCTATGTGATGGCTACAATTTGAGGCTGAATCTTGTTAGATAGGTGATTAACGGCGTTTGAAATGATCTTGGCGGCCCGGTGAACAGATGGTACCATGAGGTTAAATCGGGCCAGGTGTCTAATTTTTAGACAATATAGTGTATGATTTTTTGACAATCGGCGTTTTTGGCCCCAAAATACTTGTCACATGCCGGCAATACATATTATATTTGCACCAGCAAGACGGAACTTGTTCCGCTTGATGAGTAATAGGGATTAATAATTTTTTTCATAAATCTTTGGTTAATATGATGGTTAAAACGTGATTTGAATGTGGCGATGATTTAACGCAGACCTCGGGCTTTTCTGGCAGTTGTGGCTGATCATGGCCACGGTAAAATGAAGAACCTAATTGTTTAAATCTAAAATGACAAACAACACAAACCCAACTGCCAAGAAGTATAACCCGAAACTTGACTCAACAACTAGAGACGCGCCGTGAGGCGCGTCGCGTTGTTATAAAGGGGGCACTCTGGCACATGACAAGGCAATATCATGAGGAGGTTTTACGTTATATTAAAAAGGCCTATAGTATTAACCGGTGTGAAAGATATACTCAAGAACATCATCTACATGGCGAGGCGCTTCAAGCTGGCCACGACTTTTAACATGGTCGGGCTGGTCGTGGCGTTTGCCACCTTCTACCTGCTGATGACCCAGATCATCTATGAGGTCAACTTCAATCATGGGTTGAAGGATTATGACCTCCTTTACCGCATGGAGGATGACTTCGTCTATAACGAGTGGGAGTTCAGCGATGCGGTGTGTCGCCCCTTTGCCGAGGCCCTGGACTCGATGCCTCAAGTGGACTGCTATTCGCTGGTTACCGATGTTTCCACCGGCAACAATTTGAGCTATTACACGATGCTGTTCCTGAAGGACGGCGTCGAGATCCCCTATATCGTCACCTATGGCAATAACACGGTGGTGAGCACGCTCACCGACAAGGTGCTCGATGGCAGTATCGAGTGGACCGACGACGACAGCAAGGGCCTCATCATCCCGGCCAGCATAGCGATGGAATACTTCGGGTCGGTGCACGTGAAGGGCCGCATCATGACCTACCGCGACCCGTCAGACCCGGCGGTGCGACGGTCTAGGGTGAGGGGCGTGTTCGCCGATTTCCCCTCCAACAGCGAGCAGTCCAATCACGTCTATAAGCACATGGGCGATATGAACATGAACAGCCTTAATTGTGCCTTCAAGTGCGTCGTTAAGTTCAAGACGGTGCCTGACGACCTGGATGCTTTTGCCGAGGATATCAAGCGGCAATGTATCGAGAACCTCATCGCCAGTAGCAGCGCGACCCTTGCGTCTGATGAACTGAGTCAGTCGATACGCGCCATCAGGACGACGCGTTTCAAGTTCACGCCGTTGAAGGACAGCTACTTCGAGTACTCGTCATTCACCTCGAGTGATAGTGGCTATAAGGTGATGTTGACGATTCTGGAGCTGGCGTGCTTATTGGTCATCATCATCGCTGTCATCAATTTCTTGAATTTCACCTTGACCGAGAGCCCTGTCAGGGTGCGTAGCCTCAACACCCGCATCGTGTTCGGCGCATCACGGCGGCGCTTGCGTCTGAGCCTGATTGCCGAGTGTGTCATCACGGCGCTCGTGGCCTGTGTGATTGCGTTGGCGTTGTGTGCCCTGTTGTCGCGGCAGCCGTTCATCGCCCAGTTGACCGATGGCGTCATTGACTTGCGCAGCAACATCATGTTGGCGCTGTCTATGCTGGGCATCGCGGTCCTCGCAGGTGTTGCCGCAGGCCTGTATCCGGCGATGTTCGCCACCTCGTTCCCGCCCGCACTGCTGCTCAAGACGACCTTAGGGCTCACCCCTCAGGGCCGCCGCCTGCGCACCGTCTTGATATGCATGCAGTTGGCAATCTCTCTGCTGCTGGTTATGTACATCGGCATCCTCTATATGCAGAACCGCTATATCTTCACCTCGAATTATGGCTACAACAAGGATAGGATTATGGTCTCGTTGTTGCCGGTGTACTCCGACGTAGAGACACTGCAGCAGGAGTTGAAACGCTTGCCGGGTGTTGAGAATGTGGCGCTATCTAATGTGCTGCTGGGCTCTACCGATGGCCACGACGCGCTGCGTACCGAGGCCAACGACAGCCTCATCCGCTATTGCCAAATGGGTGTTGACAATGGGTTTATGTCCACCATGGGTATCAAGATTATCGAGGGACGCGACTTTGAGGAAAGTGACACGATGGCCATTATCGTCAACGAGTCCACCATCAAGAAGTGGGGCTGGCCTAAGCTGGGAACGCGCGTGTCGATCGGTTTTGACGAGGAGAAGAACGACAGCGCCACTGTGGTGGGTGTGTGCGAGGATATACGCTATGGCACGATACGCATCGGCAATGACCAGCCGTTTTTCTTTATCCTCGACAAGTCAGAACAGGCAACCCCAGGCTGTGGACTGAATGTCCTTCTTGCCGAGGGTGCCCCAAAGAAGCAGGTGATGCAACAGGCCAACAAGCTGATCAAGCAGTATTGTGGCGAGGACGCTAACGGGCTCATCCCCTTTGACGATATGCTGGGAGATGCCTACCACAGCGAGTTGCGCTATTTCCAGCTGATTTACTACCTGACGATAATCTGCTTGATTTCCACGCTCATCGGAGTGTCGTGCATGACGATTTTCGAGACCGAGCATCGCCGCAAGGAAATCGGCATACGCAAGGTGGCGGGCGCCACGACCGGCGAGATCGTGATGATGTTCTGCCGCCATTATATGTGGCTCATCCTCATCGGCTTTGTCATCGCTGCGCCCATTGCCCTGTGGTGCGGCTGGGAGACACTCAAGAATTTTGCCGACAAAACGCCCGTCTCACAATGGTGGTGGGTGTTCCCCGTGGGCCTGTTGCTCGTGGGAGGCGTCACCCTGGGGACCGTGGCACTGCAATGCTGGTATATCGCCCGCGAGAATCCCATCACCAGCATCAAGAACGAGTAGGGGATAGGGAATTTAAAATTTAGAGTTAAAGACTGAATAAAATATGATACAAGTTAGCAATCTCAAGAGGGTATTTGAGTACGGTGACATCCAGACGGTTGCTCTGGGAGGCATCAACATGGAAATCAGCGATGGCGAGTTTGTAGCCATCATGGGCCCGTCGGGTTGCGGCAAGACGACGCTGCTCAACATTCTGGGCCTGCTGGACAATCCCACGGGCGGCAGTTACCTGCTCGACGACGTGGAGGTGGCCAACCTGAAGGAGAGCCAGCGCACCAACCTGCGCAAGGGGCAGATCGGCTTCGTGTTCCAGAGTTTCAACCTCATCGACGAACTCACGGTGGAGCAGAATGTGGAGTTGCCGCTCAAGTATATGGGTGTTCCCGCCGCCGAGCGCCAGGCCAAGGTCGTTGAGGTGCTGCGCCGTGTGAACATGTCTCACCGCATGAAGCACTTCCCCAACCAGCTGTCTGGCGGCCAGCAGCAGCGCGTGGCCATCGCGCGGGCTGTCGTGTGCGAGCCGCGCCTGATTCTGGCCGACGAGCCGACGGGCAATCTGGACAGCAAGAACGGCAAGGAGGTGATGGACCTGCTGGCCGAACTCAACGACGACGGCACGACCATCGTGATGGTGACCCACTCTCAGCGCGACGCCTCCTACGCCCACCGCGTTGTCAACATGCTCGACGGCTTCCTCGTCGAGAAAACCGAACTCTAACCAAGCGATAAAAACTGGCAAATACTGAATCAACAGCAGGCTGATTAAGATTACAGACATGGGCGACGCGCTTCATCACATAATCTATACGATACGCCGATTCAAGACCTCCTCGGTGCTGATCATCACGGGGCTTATCGCGGCATTTGTCGTATGTTATCTGCTGTTGACTCAAATCGCGTTCCAGGCGACATACAACCATGGCATCAAGGACCATGAGCGGATTTACCGCCTTGAAAACGCCTACGTCAGAGAAAGTAGTGAGCCTTGGGGTACCGCCAGTTTTCAATTTATGGCCGATGCTTTGGCCGAAATGCCGCAGGTCGAAGGCGTGACTTTGACAATGTATGCCTGGTCTTCAAACGTTATTAAGTTCAAACAGGGAAACAAAGATGTTGATCTCCCCTTCATTTACTGCAGTGATACCAGTGTGCCCAACCTGACCGACCAGGTGATTGACGGCTCCCTCGAGTGGACCGACGCCGACCGCGACCAAGTTATCCTGCCTGCCAGCATCGCCAAGCAATACTTCGGGACGACTCATGTGGCCGGCAAAAAGATGCTCATGGTCAGCAACGACAGCATTGAGCCTCTCACCGTGAAAGGTGTATTCAAGGATTTCCCCGAGAACAGCACGCCCCGCAACTATATCATGGTTAATGTGAGAAATCGTGGCACAAGCCTAGTAGGCAACATGTCATACACCTGTCTGGTCAAGTTCAAGGAGGGTGTCGATGTCGACTGCTTGGCAGATTCTCTCCTCGGGCGTTTCGAAGCCTACTCTGTGCGACTGCTTGGAGAAGATAATGATGGGCTTGAAGGTTTTGTTGAGTATCTCAGGAGTTTCAAGTATCGGCTCACACCACTCGATGATGTCTATTTTTCCAATGTTGACGCAAGTGATATGGGTAATCGCAATGCATTGGAAATTATCGAGTTACTGGTCCTGTTGATCCTCATTATCACTACCATCAATACGTTGAACTATACTTTGGCCATGAGTCCGATGTGGGTGCGAGACATCAACACGAGAATCGTGATAGGGGCCAAGCGGTCGTCCATAAGACTGCGGCTCGTTGCCGAGACCGTCATCATAACGGTAGTGTCCTGCCTGCTGGCGTTTGCCCTGTGCCAAGCGCTAACGGCACTGCCTGCCGTGAACCGATTGTTTGACGGCAACATCGCATTGAGCGCTCATCCGGGCATCATTCTGGCCATGCTGGGCCTTGCAGTGCTCGTGGGCGTCATTTCCGGGGCCTATCCCGCCTATTTCGCGACTTCATTCCAGACGGCGACCGCACTGAAAGGCCGCTTCGGCCTTACCTCCAAAGGCATCAGGCTTCGTACCTTGCTCATCGGCCTGCAACTGGTCATCTCGATGTTCCTCGTGTCATTCATCTGCACGTTGAACCAGCAGACCCGATTCATCTTTAACTCGGATTACGGCTTTGACTTTGAACACTTGGTCTATGTAGACCTGCTCCCCCAGGAGCCTGATTACCGTGAAGCGCTGCGAGACGATCTGATAAGCCTTCCCGGGGTGGAGGATGTGTCCTATTCCAGGTTTGTCATTGCCACCATGGATAAGTACATGAGTTATTTCCATGAGGCCAGTTCAAAAGACACGACAAAGATCATTCACCTTTTCGTGTTCCCTGTGGATCAGCACTATCTTTCCACTCTGGGCATTGGACTTGTCAAGGGACGAGAGTTCAAATCAACTGATGAAATTGACAAATGCATCATCGTCAATGAGTCCCTGGAGAAGATTATCAACGATGGTGAAATAAAGACGAACATCATTTCGGATAGTAGTTATGCCGACATTGTGGGCGTGTGCAAAAACATCCGTTTTTCAACCGTTCGCTCCGACAGAAACACGCCCATTGCGTTTGTTCATGACAAGGATCATGATTTCTGCTGGACGGCCAACATACGTATCGCCCAGGGCGCTGATAACGATGCCGTCAAGAAATCAATCGCTCAACTCGTCAAGAAGCACTGCGGCTACGACTCATCATCAGTCATAGATATGAAAACCTCTCTGGATGAGTCCTATAGCAATGAATTCAGGTTCGTGAAACTGGTATATCTTTTCTCGATAGCCTGTATTATCATCATGCTGGTGGGAGTGTTCTGCCTGACGATGCTGGAGACCGAGTACCGGCGCAAGGAAATCGGTATCCGCAAGGTGGCAGGAGCCACGTCGGCCGACATCATCGGCATGCTGTGCAAGCGCTATTGCCTGTTGATTGTGGCTTGTTTTGTCATTGCTGCGCCCGTCGCCTATTTCATCAGTGATATGTGGCTCAACAGCTTTTTTGAGCACCAGCCCATCAACTGGTGGCCATTCCCGCTCAGCCTGGTAGTGGTGGGAGGGCTCACGATAGGCACCATCGTGCTGCAATGCTGGCGAGCCGCCCACGAGAACCCCGTGAACAGCATCAAGGACGAGTAAAACCGTTTACAGACTTATTTCTTCTCCAGCAGGGTGACGTTCTCGACGTGGTGGGTGTGCGGGAACATGTCCACGGGCTGGATTTCCACGACACGGTATTTGGCGTCGAGCATGGCGATGTCGCGCGCCTGGGTGGCGGGGTTGCAGCTCACATAGACCAGCCGCTGCGGCTCGGCGTTGAGGATGACGTTAACGACGTCCTCGTGCATGCCTGCGCGGGGCGGGTCGATAATCATCACCTCGGGGCGGCCGTGCTCGGCGATGAAGCCGTCGGTAAGCACATCCTTCATGTCGCCGGCATAGAACAGGGTGTTCTCGATGCCGTTGACGCGGGAGTTCAATTTGGCGTCCTCGATGGCCTCGGGCACATACTCGATGCCGATGACTTGCCGCGCCTGGCGGGCGACAAAGTTGGCGATGGTGCCCGTGCCGGTGTACAGGTCATAGACCAGTTCATCGCCCGTGAGGGCCGCCATACGGCGGGCAACCTTGTAGAGTTCGTAGGCCTGACGGGAATTGGTCTGGTAGAAGGACTTGGGACCCACGCGGAACTTTAGGCCTTCCATCTCCTCCTCGATGTAGTCGCGGCCGCTATAAGTGATGAATTCCTGGTCGGCCAGCGAGTCGTTGACCTTGAGGTTGACGACGTAGAGTAGGGAAGTGATCTGCGGGAAACGCTCGTGCACGGCACCCATCACGTCGTCGATGGCAGCCTGATTGGCCTCGCCAAACACGATGACCTCCATCACCTCGCCAGTGCTGGCGGTGCGGGTCATGGTCATGCGGATGAAACCCTGCTGGCCGCGTATGTCGTAGAAGCTGTAGCCCTTCTCGACACAGTGGTTGCGGATGAACAGGCGCAGCTCGTTGCTGATGTCGTCCTGTAGCCAGCAGCGCTTGATGTCGAGCACCTTGTCAAACGCGCCGGGAATGTGGAAACCAGCCGCGTTGCGGTCGGGGAACTCGTCACCGCTGTCGAGTTGCTCGCGTGTGAGCCAGCACTTGTTCGAGAAGGTGAATTCCAGCTTGTTGCGGTAGTGGGTCGTCACTGCCGAACCCAGAATCGGGTTGATGGCGGGGATGGGCACCTTGGCGATACGCTCCATCGCGTCCACCACCTGTTGCTGCTTGCACTGCAACTGGTACTCATAGGGCAGATGCTGCCACTTGCAGCCGCCGCACAGCCCGAAGTGCTCGCACATCGGCTCCACGCGCAGCTCGCTCGGCTTGACCATGCGCTCGATGTGCCCCTCGGCAAAACTGTGTTTCTTGCGATCGATTTTCAGATCAATCACATCACCGGGCGCCCCAAACGGCACAAACACCACCAGGTCGTTCCAGCGTCCCAGGCTCTTACCCTCGGCCGCCACGCCCGTTATCTCAAAATTCTCAATTACCGGAATATCTTTCTTCTTTCTCATCGTGGGTGCAAAGGTACAAAGATTTTTCAAACCACTAAGACAAGCCACAAACAACAATCACAACTTTTTATGTAATTCAAAAATCCATAGCGATGTACGACGGCCCCTCTTTACTCTCTGCCGAATGCAAAATCACATAATTTTCCCCGATTACTCAATTATATGCTCATTGTATTTGCTTTTAACGCAGGGTCAAGCACAATATCTCGCATGAGGCCTTAACCGCTTGATGAGTCTATCTAGCCCCACCTGGGTGCAAGTTTACTCGTTGAGGGATTGGAGGATGTAGTCGCGGGGGAGGCCGAGGGAGACGGCGATGTCGATGTCGCGGTTCATGTCGTCGCGCTGGAAGCGGAGTTTGTTCAATTTGGCGCGGAGGACGTAGAGATAGGGGTCGTCGGGGGCCATCTCGAGGGCGGCGCGGATGTCGGCCTCGGCGTCGTTGAGGCGCTTGAGGGCGAGGTAGCAGTCGGCGCGGTTGCCCAGCAGCTGGACGTTGGATTCGACCTTGATGACCTGGGTGAACAGTTCGGCGGCGCGGGCGAAATTGCCGTTACGCTTGTGCAGCAGTCCCATGCCCTCGTGATAGAGGCCTGAGTTGGGGTTGATGCGTTTGATTTCGTTGAACAGGTCTTCGGCGCGCTTGGTGTCGCCTCGATCCATGGCGAGCACGCCCAGCGAATAACGTGCCTCGGTGTTGTACAGGTCGAGTTCGCACACGCGCTCAAAGTCGTCGATAGCCCGCTGGACGCTATCCATCTCGACGTAGAGGGCGGCCCGGTTGAGCAGCAGCGTCACGGCATGAGGTGTCATGTCGAGGGCGAGCGAGTAGTTTTTTACCGCTTCGGCCAGTTTGCCCTGATAGCGTTGCAGCGTGGCGATATTGCTCAGCACCATCGAGTTGCTCGGATTCTCGGGGTCGATGGTGAAAGCCTTGAGCAGCCATTGCTCGGCTTGTGGCCAGTCGTGGCTGTAGATATAGGTTTGAGCCGAGTCGATATACTGGAAGTAGGGCGACTCGGTGTCGATGTCGGCGATATAAGGGCTCTCGGCCTTCTTTTGTTGTGGTTTCAGGCCTTGTTCCACCTTCATGTTCTCCTCACCAATCGAATTGATGACCTGACCAGCGCACGGCCCCGCTGCCAGCAGAACACATCCCACAACAAATAGTAGCCTTGTAACAAATCTCATCTTATCAAAATAATTATTGGTCAAATTGGTCAAATTGGTCAAATTGGTCGAATTGGCCGAATTGGTCAAATTAGACAAATTGGCGTCATCCAGCAAGAATCTCTTATCTTTTATCTCTTATCTCTTATCTCTTTTCAACGTGTACGTCAAGTTGCGGGAACGGGAAGTGGATGCCGTGCTTCGGCAGTTGCTTGTAGATGCGCTCGTTCACGTCATATAGCACTGGCCAGTAGTTGGCGATTTCGGTCCAAGCCCTCACGATGAGTGTCACCTGGCTCTCGTCGAGGCTCTCGACATTCACGTTGGGCGTGTAATTGGGCTTGGGGATGAGGGCCGCCAGTTGGGCCTCCTGGGTCTCGCTCCACTGCTCGACCCGCTGGCGGTGCCAGTGGAAGATGCGCTTCCACCACGGTTGCTTCTCCTGCTGGTCGGTCTGTGTGCTGGTTTCCTGGGGCTGCTCGGTCTCCTTGACGTCGGCGTCGGTGTGGACGATGCGCTCGTCGGCGGCAATGATGTCCAGCACGACCTTGCGTGCGACATCCACGTCATCGCCATAGCTGATGCCCACGCGCCACTCCACGCGGTGGTAGGGCTCAGCGCTGAAGTTCTTGAGCGAACTCGTTGCCAGACCTCCGTTGGGGATGACGATGCGGTCATTGTTATAAGTGTTGATGACCGTGTGGAAAATCTGGATTTCCTTCACCGTGCCCTTGAGTTCGCCGAACTCGATATAGTCGCCCACCTTGTAGGGCTTCAACAGCAGGATGAGCACACCGCCAGCAAAGTTCTGCAACGTGCCGCTCAGGGCCATACCGATGGCGACACCGGCACTGGCAAAGATGGCGATGAACGAACTCGTCTCGATGCCCAGCACCCCGATGACGGTGATGATCAACAGGAACAGCAGCGTGATCTTGATGAAGCTGAGCACAAACGAGGTCAACGACCTGTCCAGCCCCTTGGCCACCATGATGGCGCGCACCACGCTGTATATCTTGTTGATGATGAACTTGCCCAGGTAGAAGATGAGGATGGCGGCCAGAATGCGCAGTGCCAGCGAGATCAGCTGGCTCGACAGCGACGTGGCCAGGCTGCCCAGGTCCAGATATTTGAATCGGTTGGCGAGTTTCTCGGGCGTCAGCGCGGCGATGGAGTCGGGATGCAACTGGCTGGCCAGCGAGTCCACGTGAGAGGTCACCACGTTGGTCGCCTCCTTGATTTTGTTGGCGGCCGTCGAGTCGGGCGTGGCCACCGGTACCTGCATGAGAATCTTGTTCAGTAACATGGTCTTTATCGTGTTATTGTGCCGCAAAGGTAACACCATCCCACCGATTTTTTCACATCCACTCCACTAAATAAAGTGAAAAACACGTCTCAAACGAGGGCGGCTATATTAATTATCGTTGTTTCATGTTGCGTTTGATTACTGGCCGGCGGTCGTCGTTTTTGGGTGTGTTGATAAGTTTATTTTTTGTACTTGATTGGTTATCCAAATTTTTGCAGTAAATTTGCTCGTTAAAACAAAAGCGTAACACGATATGAAAGGTAAAAAGCAATTATTGGCATTGGCCGCTAGCGTTTTGGCCATGGCAGGCATGGCTGCAACCCCCGATTGGCAGGCCCAGGTGGACCAGCTGATTGCCCAGGGTGAGTTCGCCCGTGCCGAGAAGGTCATGAAGTCATTGCCAAAGAAGGTTCGCCAGGCCGATGCCGTGCGCATCGACTCCCTGCGCACCATCATGCAGCGCATCCGCACCGACTTCCGCATCACCCCCGAGGAGGGCGTGAAAAAGATTCGCGAGAAGATGCCCGAGGCCACCGATGCCCAAATCCAGCATTGGAAAGACACCCGTGCCCTCGAGGTGATGAACATCGACGGCAAGGAGATGTGGTTCCGCAAGAGCGTGGGCAACCTGTGGCTGCTGGGCAAGGAGTTTGCCGCACAGAATGCTGCCGACAACCACGAGAGCTTCCTCACCCGCCGCAAGTATTACCTCGAGGCCATGCGCACGCCTGCCGACAAGAACAACGTGCGTGACTGGCGCCACGTGAACATCACGTTCACCCTCGACGTTGACGCCGATGCCGTGCCTGCTGGCGAGACCCTGCGCGTGTGGATGCCGTTCCCCTACGAGAACCTGCGTCAGCGCAACATCCGCCTCGAGAGCAGCAACCGTCCCGTGACCTACAGCGAGGGCAGTCTGCACCACACGGTCTATATGGAGGCCGTGGCCGAGAAGGGCAAGCCGACGCACTTTGAATACACTTTCTCCTATGACGTGGGCGAGCGCCATTACAGTCAGCAGGACCTCATCGCCATGCTTGAGCCCTATAATAAGAACAGCGAGGTGTACAAGCGCTATACCGGCGACGAGCCGCGCCACGTCATCATCACCGACGAGATGCGCGCCCTGGCCCGCAAGATTGTGGGCAACGAGACCAACCCCGTACTCCAGGCCGCCAAGGTCTATGAATGGATAGGCCACAACCTGCCGTGGGCCGGTGCCCGCGAATACAGCACCCTGGCCAACATTCCCGAGTATGTGCTCCAGAACGGCCATGGTGACTGCGGACAGGTGGGACTGCTCTACATCACGCTGGTGCGCTCGTTGGGCATCCCTGCCCGCTGGGAGAGCGGCTGGATGCTGCACCCCGACGAAATCAACTGGCATGACTGGTGCGAGACCTATTTTGAGGGCATCGGCTGGATTCCCACCGACCCGTCCTTCGGCCGCAGTGCTGTGGGCACCACAATGAACGACTACTACGCCACGGGCATCGACGTGTACCGCATGGCGACCAACGAGGGTGTGGGCGACGTGCTGAGTCCGCCCAAGACCTACATCCGCAGCGAGACCGTCGATTTCCAGCCCGGCGAGGTCGAGTGGCGCAAGGGCAACCTGTTCTACGACAAGTGGGACAGCCATCTTCAAGTCAATTCGATTAAAGCGATTAGCGATTAACATTTAGCTGTTAGGTATAAGGTAGAAAAGTAAAAACATCATGAATATCAAATCATTAATTATTGCTCTTGCCCTGGCGATGACGAGTTTTATCGCCATGGCTGTTACTCCCGTCGAGACGCTCAACGACCTCAAGCAACGCATCGCCCCCGACAAGCGCACCGCCGTGTGGGATGTTAATGCCTCGCAGCAGGGCGGCAAGTGGGTACTGACGGGCACCGTGGGTACGCAGGCTCAGAAAAAGGCCATCCAGGCTGCCATGATCAAGAATGGCTACAGTGGCTATACCGATAAGATCACCGTCCTCGAGGACGGCATCCCCGCCGCGCGCAAGTGGGCGCTCATCAAACTGAGCATCGCCACGCTGCGCACCGAGCCCAAGCACAGTGCCGAAATGGCCACACAGGGCATCATGGGCTCGCCGGTCAAGGTGCTCCAGAAGTGTGATGACTGGTATCGCGTGCAGATGGCCGACGACTACATCGCCTATGTCCCCGAGAGTTCGCTCGCGTTCAAGACCGAGGCTCAGATGAAGGCGTGGCGCAAGGCCAAGCGCTACATCGTCACGGCCTATGACTCGCGGCTGGTGACCGAGCCTCACGGCGACATGACCGTGAGCGACCTGGTGATGGGCAACATCTTGGAATTTAAGTCCGAATCGGGCCGATGGATCAAGGTGGCCACTCCCGACGGCCGCACGGGCTGGGTGGATGGCGCCGACGTGGCCGAACTGTCGCAATGGAGCCAGCAGGGCTTCAGCGCAGCCCAAATCGAGAAGACGGCACGTCGCATGATGGGGTCGGGCTACCTGTGGGGCGGCACCACGACCAAGGTGACCGATTGCTCGGGCCTGACCAAAGTGTGCTACCTGAGCAATGGTATTATCCTGCAGCGCGACGCCTCGCAGCAGGCGCTGACCGGCACCATCATGAAGAAAGGAACCGACTGGCATAAGTATGAGACCGGCGACCTGCTCTTCTTCGGCAACGAGAAGACGGGACGTGTGACCCACGTGGGCCTTTACCTGCGCGACGGCAAGTATATCCACTGCTCGGGCCAGGTCAAGATCAACAGCCTGGATCCCACTGCCAGTGACTATCCCTATCTGTACTCCCCCCTGAGCGCCAGCCGCATCAAGGGCATGGTGGGAACCCGCGGCATCACCGCCCTGAAGAACCACCCGTGGTACTTTTGAGATAAGAGATAAAAGATAAGAGTTAAAAGTTAATAGTTAATAGTTAATAGTTAATAGTTAATAGTTAAGAGTTAATAGTTGGCATCCGCAGGGGTGCGATTGGGACTGATTAATGAAAGGCTAAGATATTATACTGGAAATAACTATATAAAAATCAAGAATATATGGATCGAAGAAAATTTATTGCAGGAATGGGCTTGACGGCACTTGCCGCCACCTCGCCAGTGTCGCTCGATGCGATGGAACGTGTAACCAGGAAAGGTCGCCGCCGCCGTGCGGTGCCCCGTGTGAACCAAGTGCCCAAGACGGGAAAACTCAAATTGTCGTTCTTCCCCTATGAGCTGCAGTTGAGGCACGCCTTCAACCTGGCTCGCTATAGCCGCACGACGACTCCCGACGTGCAAGTCAAGCTGGAGTATGAGGGATTTACCGGCTATGGTGAGGCTTCCATGCCCCCTTATCTGGGCGAGAGCGTCGAGAGCGTGACCACCTTCCTCAACAAACTCGATCTGGGTCAGTTCAATGATCCGTTCCGCATTGAGGACATCCTGGACTATGTGGACCACGTGGAGGAGAACAACCGCGCCGCTAAGGCCAGTATCGATATCGCTCTGCACGACCTGCTGGGCAAGATGATGGGACAGCCCTGGTACAAGATTTGGGGCTATAATCCCGACAAGACGCCCGTGACCAGCTTCACCATCGGCATCGATACCCCCGAGGTGGTTCGACAGAAGGTCGAGGAGGCCCGTCCCTACAAGCTCATCAAGGCAAAGATGGGTCTGGATCAGGATCAGGCAACAATCAACATCATCAACGAGATGATGCCCGATGTGCCCATCTGTGTGGACTGTAACCAGGGTTGGAACAACAAGGAATATGCCCTCGAGATGTGCCACTGGCTCAAGGAGCGCAACTGCATTTTCGTCGAGCAACCGTTCGATAAGACCTGGATCGACGAGACGGCCTGGCTGCGCGAGCGTTCGCCGCTCCCCATCATCGCCGATGAGGCCTTCCAGCGCCTGCCGGACATCGTCAAGTTCAAGGGCGTCTATGACGGCATCAACATCAAGCTGATGAAGTCAACAGGTCTGTACGAGGCCCACAAGATGGTGACCCTGGCCCGCGCACTCGACATGAAGGTGATGATCGGTTGCATGACCGAGACCTCCTGTGCCGTGACCGCCGCCGCCAACCTGTCGCCCGTCGTGGACTACGCCGACCTGGACGGCAACCTGCTCATCGCCAACGACCGCTTCACCGGTATGACCGTCGAGAATGGTAAGATCACCCTGCACGACCGTCCCGGCCTGGGCATTGAACTCCTTAAATGAAATTGACTCACACGAGGGGACTGTGTCATCATTATGACTCGGTAGCATAGCCGTGCTATCACAGGGCGGTAATGATGACACCGTCCCCCATAAAACTCACACACTGAAGAATTTTTTAAATGAATAAACATTACTGGGGACTCTGGACGCTGCTGCTGGCCGCACTCGTTTTCTTTGTTGTCTTGTCGTTCTGGCAGGACGGCTTCACTGTGGGCGGGCTGGAAATCAAGACGGCGTCCTTTGCGAGGGATCTGGGCGCTCAGATGACATCCCGACCTGTTAAAGAGACCGACACACTCGATGCCAATGGACGTTTGCCCGACGGCAAGCATCCCAAGGGGTGGCGCGCCCCGATGGACTCCACGGCCAAGACGATACTCTTCATCGGTGACTCGATGCTTGAGGGACTGGCGCCGCGCCTGGCAAAATACTGTGACAAGAACGGCCACAAGTTGATCGAGGTCATCTGGTACAGCAGCTCCACCCTGTGTTGGGGACAGACCGAACGCCTGACCGAGCTCATCAAGCAGTATCACCCCGATTACATCATGGTGTGCCTCGGGGCCAATGAACTGTATGTCCCCGATATCAAGAAAGCCCGTCGGCCCCATCTGAAGAAGATGCTGGCCGAAATAGGCGACATCCCCTACGTCTGGATCGGACCGCCCAACTGGGACGAGGACACGGGCATCAACGACCTGCTCGCACAGGAGGTGGACGAGGGCTGCTTCTACCTGAGCGCCAACGACAAGTTTGAGCGCAGCCGCGACGGTGCCCATCCCACGCGTGCGTCCGCCCACCAGTGGATGGACCGCGTCGTCAAGTGGATGGATACCTCTTGTTCTCACCCCATCCGCCTGAAGTATCCCGGTGAGGGCATCAGCCGCGCTTCACGCATAGTTATCTACCAGCCTCCTAAATGACCATGATACTAGACACAATCGACATAACCCAATTGTTGTCGCTGTTGGCCTTCAACCGCGACGAGCCCATGCTGTTCACCAGTGGACTGTTCTGGGTGCTGTTCCTGATATTCCTGCCGCTGTATGCGATGCTCAAGTCGCGTCGCAAAAAGATGATGCTCTTTGTCGTCGCATTCAGCCTCTACTTCTTCTACAAGTCCAGCGGACTGTTCTTCCTGCTGCTGGTGGCGACCTCCATCTTCGACTGGTGGGTGGCGCAGTTCATCGAGTCGAGCAAGAACCGCACCGAGCGGCGCATTGCCCTCACCGTCTCGCTGGTCTTCTCGTTGGGTATCCTGCTGTTCTTCAAGTACAGCAACTTCGTGATATGGAACTGGAATGCACTGGTACACGGCAATTTCCAGCCCTTAGACCTGATTATGCCGGTGGGCGTGTCATTCTACACCTTCCGCACCATCAGCTATGTCGTCGATGTCTATAGGGGCAAGATACAGCCTGTTGACGACTACCTCGACCACCTGTTCTTCCTGTCTTATTTCCCCTGCCTTGTCGCCGGCCCCATTGTCCGCTCGAGCGACTTTATTCCGCAGTTGCAGGAGAATAAGCCCGCCACGCGCGAGATGATTTACGGCGGTCTGTTCCTCGTCATGCTGGGAATCCTCAAGAAGGCCGTCTTTGCCGACTATATCGCGCAGTACAACAATATCGCCTTCGGCAACCCCACGGGTTACACCGGCTTTGAGCTGTTGATGGCGGTGTTGGGCTTCACGATGCAGATATATTGCGATTTCTCGGGTTACAGCGACATGGCCATCGGCCTGGGCAGCATCATGGGCTTTGACCTGGGCATCAACTTCAATTACCCGTACCGCTCGTTGAACGTCACCGAGTTCTGGCACCGCTGGCACATCACGCTGTCCACATGGCTGCGCGACTACGTCTATATCCCCTTGGGCGGCAACCGCAAGGGAAAGGTGCGCCAGCACATCAATCTGATGATCACCATGCTGCTGGGTGGCCTGTGGCACGGCGCGGCTTGGACCTTCGTCGTTTGGGGCGCCGGTCACGGTATCGCCCTGTGTGTCCACAAGCTGTGCAAGCCCTGGCTCGATACCATCGCCAGCACACGCCTCACCCGCTTCGTGTCGTGGCTGTTGACCTTCAGTTTTGTGGCATTCCTGTGGATTTTCTTCCGCGCCAACTCCTTCCATGCCGCGGGCCAGATCATCACCAACATTTTCACCGACTTTGAGTGGGCTTATCTGCGGGTATTCCTGGAGTGTCGCTTCACTTGGAGCCTGATGCTGGCCATCATCTTCGGACTGCACTTCGTGCCGCGCCACATCTGGGACAAGCTGCGCGAGCGCTTCATCGAGGCGCCCTGGTGGCTCAAGCTCGTCAGCTTCATCGTCCTCATCCAGCTCGTACTGCAGTTCGCCAGCGCTACCGTCCAGCCTTTCCTCTACTCGCAATTCTAGCAGAAATAACGGATAAAACGGATAAAACGGAAAAAAACGGGGCGCCTCCACCGCGCCCCCGTCGCTTCCCCCGTCCCCCCGTATTATCCGTTCCCCCGTTATCCCCGTCTTCTCCGTTAAATTACCCTAATATCCCTCAAGGTGTTGTGCTGTTGAGGGAAAATTTATACCTTTGCAGTTTGATTACAAGAACAATATCAACCAAAACAATATAACAAGACAACATTACAATGGCAAAACAGGAAGACGTTTTCAAGAAAATCGTGTCACACGCCAAGGAATATGGCTTTGTGTTCCCCTCAAGTGAAATCTATGACGGCCTCGGCGCGGTGTATGACTATGCACAGAACGGCGTTGAGCTCAAGAACAATATCAAGCGTTACTGGTGGGAGGCAATGACCTTGCTGCACGAGAACATTGTGGGCATCGACAGCGCCATCTTCATGCACCCCACCATCTGGAAGGCTTCGGGCCACGTTGACGCGTTCAACGATCCCCTGATCGATAACCGCGACAGCAAGAAGCGCTACCGTGCCGACGTGCTCATCGAGGACGAGTTGGCCAAGATCGAGGAGAAGATGAACAAGGAGTGTGAGAAGGCTGCCAAGCGCTTCGGCGACAAGTTCGACGAGGCGATGTTCCGCCAGACCAATCCCCGTGTGCTCGACAACCAGAAGAAATATGACGAGCTGCATGCCCGCTACGAGAAGGCGATGAACGACAACGACCTCGCCGAGCTCAAGCAGATCATCGTGGACTACGAGATTGTGGACCCCGTGAGCGGCACCCGCAACTGGACCGACGTGCGTCAGTTCAACCTCATGTTCAAGACCCAGATGGGCAGCAGCGCCGACTCGACGATGGACGTCTATCTGCGTCCTGAGACCGCACAGGGCATCTTCGTCAACTTCCTGAACGTGCAGAAGACCGGCCGCATGCGCATCCCCTTCGGCATCGCACAGATCGGTAAGGCCTTCCGCAACGAGATCGTGGCCCGCCAGTTCATCTTCCGTATGCGGGAGTTCGAGCAGATGGAGATGCAATTCTTTGTGCGTCCCGGCGAGGAGCTCAAGTGGTTCGACTATTGGCGTGAGCAGCGCTTGCGCTGGCACAAGGCCCTGGGCCTGGGTGACGAGAAGTACCGCTTCCACGACCACGAGAAACTGGCTCACTATGCCAACGCCGCTACCGACATCGAGTTCCAGATGCCGTTTGGCTTCAAGGAGGTGGAGGGTATCCACAGCCGCACCGACTTCGACCTGAGCCAGCACGCCAAGTTCTCGGGCAAGAAGATCCAGTACTTTGATGCCGAGCTCAACGAGAGCTACACCCCCTACGTCATCGAGACGTCAATCGGTGTGGACCGTATGTTCCTGTCTGTCATGTGCTCCAGCTACGAGGAGCAGCAGCTCGAGGGCGGCGACACCCGCGTGGTGCTTCACCTGCCCAAGGCTCTGGCACCCATCAAGTGCGCCATCCTGCCGCTCGTCCGCAAGGACGGCATGCCCGAGAAGGCTCACGAGATCATGAACATGCTCAAGTTTGACTTCGCCTGCCACTACGAGGACAAGGACACCGTCGGCAAACGCTACCGTCGCCAGGATGCCATCGGCACCCCCTATTGCATCACCGTTGACGGCCAGACCCTCGAGGACAACACCGTCACCCTGCGTGACCGTGACACCATGCAGCAGGAGCGCGTCGCCATCGCCGACCTGCCCGCTATCCTCGCCCGCGAATGCAGCCTGAACAATGTCCTGCGCAAGCTCATGTGATTTTGCTAAAGGCTAAAAGCTAACAGCTTAAAAAAGATTATGAAGAAGTTTTTCTATACCGTCATCCTCGCTGTCATGGCCGTCACGATGCTCGACTCCTGTCTGGGCAATAACGTCTTTGACGAGTACAAGAATTGGCGCGAGAAGAATGACGATTGGTTCAACGAGCAGGCCGCTTCGGGCAAGTACACCAAGGTCACGGCGCCATGGGACCCCTCGGCCACGGTGCTGATGCGCTGGCACAACGACCGCAACCTCACCAAGGACAATCTCGTGCCCTTGATCACCTCGACCGTCGATGTGAAGTATTACCTGCGCCTGTGTGACGGCACGCCCGTGGATTCATCCTACTACATGACGTCGCCTGCCGACAGCATCTACCGCTCGATCGTTAATCAGAATGTCGAGGGTTGGATGTTAGCGCTCACTAATATGCACGTGGGCGACAGCTGCACGGTAATCATTCCCTACCAGCAGGCCTACGGCTCTACCAAGAGGAGTGATGTCCTCATTCCCTACAGCTCCCTCATGTTTGACGTCAAACTGGTCAACATCTACAAGTACAAGACCAACTGACGTTGACAAATCATTGACAATAAGAAGAAAAAGCGGGCACCAAATCTGCCCGCTTTTTCTTATTATAACTTGTCGTGGTATTGCGGGCCTCTGGCCCGTATGCCGGCGATTTACCTCAGCGAGAGCTGATAGTTGTAGTATTTCTCATTGCCGGTGATGTCTTCGATGACCTTGATAAACGGTGGCATCTCCACCTTGTCTCCCTCCTTGACGCCTTCCAGCTCCAGGATCTGCATACCCAACTTGGGCTCGATGTAGGTGTCGAGCTCAAAGTAGCGGTTCTTCCACACGAAGCACTTGCGCATCTTGCTGATGGGCTTGCGGGCGGGATCGGCCAGCTGCAGCAGGTCAACATATTGCTGGGCAGTGATACGGCGCTCGGTCTCGATCTGCTTGTCGCTGCTCACGGTCTTCTTGATGGTCTGGAAATAGACGTAGCTGCCTTGCCAGCCGCGCTTGCGCACGCGCATCTCTGTGCCCGGCTCGCTCAGCAGGTAGGTCTGGGTGATCTCGCTCTCGGTGTAGTCGGGGATGTCGTCCGTGACCTCGACGATGTATTTGTGCTCCTGCTCGATGGGGCAGGGAACGCCCAGCACGGTCGAAATCTCGTTGAGCACCTGGCGCAACTTGTCGTCAAAGTCCATGTGGTTGCCGATCACGCGCAGGTGGGGATGACCCGTCCAGGCGCTCAGCACCTTGCGGTCGAGTTCGCGTGCCAGCTCCACGTCCTCGCTGCGGAACTTGTTGTTCTCGTTGGTGTAGAACTGCTCGGCACCGGCGGCTGCGGTGACCATGTGCAGGATGGCCTCATAACGGGCATCACGCAGCTTCACCGTGTTGGTGCCCATCTCCTCGGTCAATGCCTCCCAAATCTCGGGCGAGACATAGGCGCTGATGTCCATCGTGCCGCGGTCGCACACGATGAGCACGGGCTTGCTGCACTGGGCAGCCATCTTGGCGAAGTGGTCCTCAAGCGCCAACTGGATGTTGAGCGTCGATTTCTCGGCCTCAAAGAACAAGGCCTTGTTATGCGTCAGATAGTTGATGCCGGCGCTGCTGAACATCGTGGGCACCTCGGGAATGGCAAACACCTGGAATCCCAGGCTGCTGAAGTGCTCGATAATCCTGGCCATGGCCGTCGTCTTGCCGGCGCAGGGACCGCCAGTCAACACAATCTTAGTGATCTTGTTGGTAATCTTATCAGTCATTCTCTTGTTTCAATTGATATTGCCCAAAAAAGAAACACAAAGGTAAGCACAATCTTCCACCCCCACAACCTTTCCATCCTAAAAGATGTGAAAAGCATGGCATTGCAGCCCGATCGTCTCTCATTAACAAGGGTGCAATGATCAATAACCTCTTCTGGAACTTTATCCTGGATGATTGCTCGTGCGAAGCGCGATTGTGAACTATCAGGCTGAAATTATGATACAGCCTCATGGTGTGATGCACACGCGTTGGAACAGCGCCAAATTGTGCACCACAATGTGATAAATCATTTTCGACGCAGGACAATGCGTTGCTCGTAGGCCTTCTTGATGGCTGTCTTGAAGGTGCGCAAGGTGTCGTATTCGCTGGCGGGATAGCTGCCGTCACGCATCAGGAGGCGGGTGACAATGGTGACTGTGTTGTCGCTGGCCTCGGAGGTCAGCGACAATTCGCCAAGGCTTGTCACTTCGTTGACCGGTTGTGGTAAGGCTTCAATCACAAAGCCCTCGGGAATGGAAACCACCACTGTGTCGATATCTACATAGCCATAGGTGATATTGACGGGTTTCACACGCTGCTGCAATGCCCGCGGCACGCTCACCTTGTGGAAGAGTCCCACTGGGACAAACATGCGTGAGCCGGTGATGTTAGCCAGTTTGCGTGAATTGAGCTGCATGGTCACATCGATGTGTGGCGTGGCATAGCTATCCTTGTGCTCGGTGACGGTGAAGTCACCAAGTGTGACCGCCGACAGGTTGAGCATCTCGAGCATGGCGTCGCGACGCTGCTGCTCGGTGCGCGACATCAGCGGCAACATGTCCTCGTATTGCCGGAACTCATATCGCATGTCAACATCGATCGTGGCGCTGCCATCGTCTTGCAGCGAGACCTGCGCATGATTGTAAGATACATTCTGCTCGGGAGAATAATTGGGCAGTTTGACCAGATGCCCGCCGTCATTGTCAATCAACAGCGCATTGTTGCCGGCAATGCTTTCGTGCACATATCCCAGCGGCACATGGGCCGAACTGGTACACTCGACCCATAGTGTGTCACCCGGCAGCGGCACTTGAGCGACGGCGTGATTGAACTGGTTGGACGGGAACTCCGTGACGATGTCGTGCTCGCCACTCCTGATGACCACGTAGTTGGCGGGAACACCCACCTCGTGCAACATCGCACACAGGTAATTGGTCAGACCCTTGCAATCGCCGAACCCGGTGCGGCACACTTCACTGGCAGCGAACGGCTGCCATCCGCCAATGCCCAGTTGGATGCTCACATAGCGTGTGGTTTGAGCCAAATAACGGTAAATGACATCCACCTTGCTGCGGTCGCTGGTGCAAGTATCGGTCATGGCGTGGAGTCGCGCCTTGAATTCTGGCGACAGTTCTTGCTGCCCGTTGAGCAACGACTGGATCCATGCTCCAAAGCTTTGCCACGTGGACATGTCGCCCGAGACCCTATGGAGCTCGAACTTGCTCGGTGCCCACAGAATCTGAGGCAAGACTTCGTGAGCTGGGGGCGAATAGGGCTCACTGTCGATGGCAGGCAGATTGTCCATGTGTGCCTCGTAGCGGATGCGTCCGTCAGCTGTAGAGCTCTGTGTCACCTGCGTCGTTGTGTTGCGGCACAGGTGCCGGCAAGCCATCTCGGCAGGTGCCGTGAGCACGTAACTGGCGTGTTCCACCCGGGTGTTATAGGCTTCAACAGGCGCAAAGGTCGGGAATCCGAAGTTGCCGTTGTTGGCTTCGGTGACCCAGTTGAATTCAATAGTAATCGGGTAACTGGGCGGCGTATAGTCGAGCGAGAGGGTATAGATGTCCTCGGCAAATCCACTGCTCAGGTCACTGCGCTTGAGTTCACCTTTCTTGAACTTGCTGATGACCTTGCCCGTGGCATCGGTCACTTGTCCGTTGAAATCGGTCAACTTCTGCCACTTGCTGCAACCTATCTCAAACTGGGCCATGTCGCTGGCCCGCTCATGGAGCAGGCGGTAGATGCGTTGCTCGCTGATGCGGGTGTTGCGCATGTCACGGCAGTCAACCTCGGTGGTCGATTGCACGACGATGGCATCGACCGTCTGAGATGCTGCTGGCAGCATGCACGCCAGCAACAGGAGAATGAAAAACAGCTGTCTCATTGAGCTTTCTTGATTATAATGACATCTTGCAGTCGCTTGTAGACCTCGTCCATGAAATTTTTCACAAAGGGGTACTCCTCGGGAGTGAAGAAAAGCCTGCCAATCTGTATCTGGAACCTTGACGAGAGCGTCGAGCCATTGGTAGTCGAAGCGATGATGCAGCTCAGCTTGCCGTCATCACTCTTGATCATCAGTGATTTAGGCAGCTCCTCAACTACATAGCCCTCGGGAAGGGTGATGACTGAGGCCAGGTTGTCGTTATAGAGATAAGGGAACTCGACAGGCAATGTGCGTTGCTCCTCGGTTAGCGGGTTTTCACTCATCACATTCAGCAGCCACGGATTGAGGTAGATGATGTCGCCAGCGGCATCGAACTGTTTGGTCACATGCATGTTCCGCTCCACATCAGGTCCCAATCCGTGATGGTTGGCCAATGTGAGGGACTCGATTTCGCAGTTAATCTCCTGAGCCAATTCAGATACAAAAGTGGCGCTGTCGGTAGCAGTGCGGAATTTATGCCGCAGGGAGGCGGCCTCCAAACCCGTAAATTTCGTCTGAATGTCGGCCTGCAAGGTGCCATCGGCTTGGAGTTCACCGTTGATCATGCTTCGTGATTTGGATTCCGACACTCCCCTTAGGTCGACCCATTCGGACTGTTTGTTCTTGCCTTTCACGATGCGTGCGCGGTCAACCAGCAGATGGTCGGGCAGGACATCAAGCCAACCGTCCTCGATCGAGCCATCCAGGTAGGAAAACTTGTCATCCACCTTGATGGCCACGACAAAGGTGTTGAGCTCTTTAACAGTAGCACGGGTGACTGTCAAGAACCCCTTGTTGCGCGACCGCATCACAGCAGGATAAGCTTCAAATCCGGCATCCTTGAGCATATTGATCAGGATAAAGTTGATGCTGGCGTTGCTGCCCGAGCCCTCCTTGAGCACCTTGCCAGCACTCTCGGCATAGAGGGTGTATGTCTCGTTCCACTTGACACGGTCCTTAAGCAGGCGGTAGATGGCCATGATGCGCTCTTTGGGGTCGCTGATATTAGCCACGCCTGCCTCTTGCATCTCGGTCTTGAGCGGGTTCTTGCCCAATCGACCACCGAAGTCATCATCTTCCAGTAGGCCCTTGTCCACATCGTCCCAGTCGGTAGAGAAGTATTTTATCATAGTCCCAGGTATATCGATGGCGCTCAACTCCATTATTATACGCTGACCATAGAACTCGGGAGCATAGAGCAGTTTCTTGTCGCGCAGGGCCGGCAAATTGCGGCCGACAAACCGATAATGCGTACAGCTGCATGGCAAAATTCCCGAAATCGTCATATTGGTGGTTTCAATCTTCCGTTCCAAGGGATAGGAACCGTGCTCATCGATGTGGAAAGAAAAGTACTCAGGCACAGTCACGTCAAACGAGGTGTACATCACCGGGATATCTTCCTGTGCCTGCCAGTCATCAATATTATAGAAATAATCGCTGTCGATCTCATATTCCACCTCGATGACGGTGCCCACGGTGACCTGAGGTACAGTGAATTTGGTCAAACGGAGCGTTTTGGTCACATCCTCATGATTGACCATGTCGTTTTCCATTTTGGTCTTGACCAACTTGCCATCGACCATATTGAAGGCTGTCGCTTTAAGCTTCGCCAAAATCTCGCATTGTCCCGAGCGATGCCCATTGTAGATATAAGAGATGCCACCATTGGCATGGTCTTTCCCTTCTTCCTTAAGAATCTTGATGCGTTTCTTGATAAATGAGTTCAATTTGAATGAGCCAGAGGACAAGTCGTACCTCAGCTCGGTCTGACTACACAACACCACGGCCTCGGCATCGGGGTCGGGGGCGTAGGTTGTCATGTTCAGTTCTGCGTCAGTGGGCTTTCCCCACTTCAGATTGGGTTCCGGCGTCTGTGCCAGGGCCACTGATGCCAGGCACAACATCAATCCTAATAATGTCAATTGTATGGTCTTCATGTCGCTAAAAAGATATATTTGGTGCAAATTTACAGACAATTATCTAAAACTACAAGTATTCGCGCGTCATTTAGCGTTTTGCAAATCACCTTAGCCATCAACCTCGCGATGATTTATCGCTTGAACGACTGGCATTATGAAAATACAATAAGCACAAAA
The DNA here is from genome assembly GCA_902776955.1 of uncultured Bacteroidales bacterium. Taxonomy (GTDB): domain Bacteria; phylum Bacteroidota; class Bacteroidia; order Bacteroidales; family Muribaculaceae; genus Sodaliphilus. The sequence continues at coordinate 60,968 of CACYSG010000004.1, forward strand.
ATCTGATTAACAGATTTTTGTGCTTATTGTATGTCTTTTTCCCCCTTTATGGAGATTTGGGGCAGTCGAGAACGCTAAAACTGTAAGAATTTACTTCCTCTAAACCCTAACCTCTAAACTCTAAACTTCAAGTTTTGATTTCAAAACTTGAATATCACCCTAGGCGGCGCTTGACGAAGTCGACGATGAACTGTGCCGTGCCCTCGATGCCCAGTAGGCTGGAGTCGATGCACAGGTCGTAGCTGTCGGCGTGACCCCACAGCTTGTCGGTATAGAAGTTGTAGTACTCGGCGCGCAACCTGTTGGCTTTGTCGGCACGCTTTTCGGCGGCCTCGCGCGTGTCACAGTCGCCGCGCTTGATGATGCGGTCCACACGGTTGTCGATAGGGGCGTGCAGGAACACGCTGATGACGGGGCAGTAGTCCCGCAATACATAGTCGGCGGTGCGGCCCACGATGACGCACGGCTTGCGGTCCACCAGGTCTTTCATCACCTGGCACTGGGCCTTGTAGATGCTCTCGTCGCTCATCGTCGCATCGCCCATGAAGGTAGAGCCCGCCATCGCCAGGTTCAGCGGCCACAGGCTCGGGAAGAACTTGGGCGTGCGTTCGTCGGCGGCCTCAAACATCTCGGGATGGATGCCGCTTGCCTTGGACGCCTCGAGCAATAATTGCTTGTCAAAGTAGTTGATATCCAGCAGTTGAGCTACACGTTGGCCCACTTCGCGGCCTCCGCTGCCAAATTGGCGCCCGATGGCGATCACATAATTTTTTTCGTTGGTTTTTCTTGGGTCCTCGTTCATCGTTCTATTAGGTTTTGTCGGTTTCTATTCCTGGAATTGGTCTGGGCGTTCCTGGCGGTCGCGCTCGATACTGGTGTCCTCGTTGATGATCACCGTCTGCCACTGCAACCCCTTGACGGGCGACCAGCGGGCAATCACGTTGGTGGGGTAGTTCGGCGTCTTGAAGTCCACGAACTCGAATTCCTGCACAAACTTCACCTTGCCCTGCCGCTTGAAGGTCTGGTCCAGCAGCGGCACGTTGTCCTTGCCCGTCAGCACCACGAAGTGGTAGCGCTGATGCTCCAGCGAGCCATAGTAGATGCTCGCGTCTTGCCGGCCGCGCGTCACGATGTCGTCGCTATGGGCGGCAATGGCCACTTCGCCACCGGGTTTCGCCTCGAGCATGAGGATGAAAGTGCGGTTCTGGTAATCCTCCTGGGCGATGGTGTCCATCACTTGGGTGATGGCCTCGATAAGGCTTGCGTCGGCCTTCTTGGCGGGAGCCAAACGCTTCATTTCCACCTGGATGGTCTTCTCGGGCAAGGCTTCTCTCTGGCCCGTTATGAGCTGATGAGTGACAATCACCTCTTCCTCGTCCTTGGCCCATACGCTACCTGCTGTGAGCAGTGCGGCCATCAGTACTATGACAATTCGTTTGATGTTCATTTTTTCAACCTGCTAAGTTACACATTTTTTTTGACTGCAAAATCCTGTATTCGTTTATTTTGAAAAAAACTTTGCGTATATATATTTTGACAATTGAGGATAAGTCTCTATTTTTGTATTTTCAATCGCCAACTTTGTTATCATTATGAAAATGAGGTCGTAGACCTTCGACAAATACAGTATTAACCAATTAATTGTTTCAAGGTTTATGAAAAAGAAATTACTTTTATTGATTGTGGCGCTGTTTGCGCCATTGGGATTGTTCTCCCAGGGATGGCCCTCTAACTACGGAGGTGTCGTGTTGCAAGGTTTCTTTTGGGACAGTTTCAGGCCTGCCGACGGTCAGACCGACAAGACGATGGCTACCATGTACGGTGCGGGATGGGGCGTGAATGACGAGTGGTATGTTCCTGTGACCACCTGGTCGGGACTGCTGAACCAGATAGACAATATCGCTCCCTACATCGACTTGTTGTGGCTGCCTCAGAGCGGTGCCACCGTTTGCTCCGACAAGAGCGTCTTCACCACCGAGGCCGAGGCTTGGCGGGCGGGACACAATGGCTCGTGGGTCTGCACCCGATATGGAGATCTCATCAACAACCCCGACTGCATGGGTTTTGTGCCGGTCTTCTATCTTGACCATAACAGGGGAGAGACCTATAACGTCAACGGCACGACATGGGCTCCCAAGAGCTATTTCGGCACCGAGACCGAGCTCATCAACCTCATCAGCGCTTACAAGGCTGCCGGAACGGGAGCCATGGAAGACGTCGTTGCCAACCACAAGGGTGGACTAAGCACGTGGAACGAGGGCGTGCAGTTTGCCGCCGACTTTGTTGATGAGATTAACGTCATCGGCCCCACCACGGGCAAGACCTACAGCATCCAGTGGGATTGGGACGAGAACGGCAAGTGCAAGGACATCTGTTGGGATGATGAGAGTGGCATGGGTAGCGGTAACGCCGACTGTGGCGGTGACGCGGGCAAGGGCCCCTGGGCCCGTGACGTGGACCACCATAACCCCGCCACGCAGCAGAAGGTGCTCACCTATCTGCGTTACCTCAAGGACGAGTTGGGTTACGTCGGTTTCCGCTACGACTATGCGCGTGGATTTGAGCCCAAGCATTTTGCCTATTATAATACCACGTTGAGGCCTACTTTCTCGGTGGGTGAATTCTGGGGCACTTCCCAAGATATCAAGGATTGGATCAAGGGCGTTTATGACGAGGGCGGTTTCCAGAGCGCTGCGTTTGACTTCCCCTTGCAGGAGCAGATCAGGCAGGCGTTCAATGACCCGAGCGGACATAATTTCCGTGTGCTCAAGAACGATGGTCTCATCTGGGATTACCGTTTCAAGCGCTATGCGGTAACCTTTATCGACAACCACGATACGTTCAAGGACCTGCCGACCGATGCGAGCAACAGCAACTATCAGCACCGTGTCAACAACCAGATCATCGAGGCCAACTGCTTCATTCTGGCGATGCCGGGAACACCGTGTCTGTTCTATCCTCATTTCATGAACCCCGCTTGGCATGACATCATTGCCCGTTTGATTAAGGCTCGTCGCACGGCGGGTATCACCAACGAGAGCACCGCGTGGTCGCCCGAGGAAATCGGTTATTACAGCATCGCTTGGCGTGTGACTGGCGAGAACGGTGAGCTGTACCTGCAGTTGGGCGACGAGGCGGTCCACGCGGGTGTGCCTGACGGATTCACCCAGGTTTGGTGCAACGACCAGAACACCTGCCGCTTGAGCATCACCTCGTCGCTGGCCGATCAGATTGATGGTAATGTCAAGCAGGATTTGGTCTATGGTTATCCTGTCGTTAGCCGCAACAGTGGCAATTACAGTGCCCCGATTGTGGTGAATGTCAAGCCTTCGAGCGAGGGCACGGTGCTGGTCTACACGACCGACGGCAAGGCTCCCGGCGCTTACAGCGCACAGATCACCGACACGGCAGGCATCGAACTCTCGTTTGACAGGAACACGACCCTCAAGGTGGGTGTGCTGGCCAACGGAGAGGTACGCGCCAATAGCATTGTGACCCGAGACTATGTGGTGGAAGACGGTGCCGACGACGGCAAGATCAAGGTGTTTGTGAAATATGACGGTGGAAATTCGCCTTATCTGTTTGCCTTTGATGATGAGGGTGCCGCCCTTACCGACGCTTTCCCCGGTTGGCGCTTGGATCCGTCAAACAGTGTGATCGTGGGCGGCGTGAGATGGCTCCATGCCACGGTTGAAGCCACTAGGATGAACCTGATCTTGAGTTATGGCAATTATGAAACTCAAACGGCCGACATCAATGGTGTGACCTCCGATATCTTCATTGATTTCAGGGACAAGGTGGCCCATGACCTCACGTCGACCTATCTGCAGGCGCTCCATAACCCGACGGTATCGGTTGACTTGGCAAGTGGCGAGTATTCGGGTGGAATCACCGCTCATCTCACCGCAAGCAGCAGTGATGCCGTGATTGTCTATACCACCGACGGCTCCGAGCCCTCGGCGACCAATGGAATTCAGGTGATCTATCAGGGTACGGTGAATATCTCGGCTGCGGGCAATCATGTGCTGCGTGCCGGTGTGCTACACAACGGCAATGTCATCAATCAGGTGGCCAGGACTTATCTTATCACCGAGAACAATACGGTCAACATTTACGTTTCGGCCGACAATGACCCGTATGTCTATGCCTGGGAGGTAATCAACGGCGAGAATATTGCTCCTGTAGGTTGGCCCGGCACAAGGCTGACCGAAAAGAACGAGGATGGATGGTACCACTATTCACAGGTGGCTCAGTCGCTCAACATCATCTTCAACAACGGTAACGGCGCCCAAACGGCGAACATTGAAGGCTTGACACCCGGTGATTATTACTTCACCTATGACGGTTATTCGGGTTACACGCGGGTAGATGTAAAGTTGCCGTCGTGTGCCATCAGCATGGGTGATGACGTGATTTACTGCTACTTCGAGAATAGCGCTCACTATGCGGGGCCCTATGTTTGGGCAACGAACCAGACGACCATCTATACCGGCAGCAGTTGGCCGGGCGAATCGCTTTGCACTCCCGTCGGGGTGGCTTCTAACGGCAACCAGGTCTATAGATGGGTTTACAATGGCGATAATGCAACGTTGCCGGCCAATGTGATCTTCAGTGACAACGGCAACACGGCGACCCAGACGCCTGACTTCGCCTTCGTCAACGGCGGTTACTATAATGCCAATGGCCTGGTGGGCGTTGTCAGCAGCAATGTGATGACGCTGGCCGATATCGTCAGCAAGGGCGAGGTAGGCAAGGAATATGTTGTCGCTAATGACTTGACGGGAGTATGGCTCAACGACCAGGGTCAGTGGCTGTGGGTGAAGGACGATAATGGCGATGCCGTGAATCCCAACTGCAATACCCAGGCGTTGCCGGTGCCCGACTCTATCCTTAACATGGACTACGACCAGAGCAACTGGGCGCAGCTCATCCTCAAGGAGACGGGGACATCCGATATGGCGCAGTGCTTATTGTTGGGTCAGACCGTCATTGGCAAGCTCACCGACCGCAATAATCCCACGATTGAGTTGCGCGCTAATCCCGTTCCTGCGATGGCGGCTTCCTATACCCCCAACACGTTCTTGCCCGCCAACTTCATCGAGCAGGACGATTACTTCTTGGTAGAGCCCAAGCCCCAGGAGTATGTCAACATCAAGTGGGCTATTTGCCGTGAGCAGCTCAACGACAGCACCTTTGTGATGGCTATCCCTGAGAGCGGTGACGGCTACAACACCGAGAACCTGCCGGGCGCATTCGTGGCGACGGTCAAGAACGGCTATTGGGAGGATATGTCTTCGTTCGACCCCGATATGTCGATCAGGACCAATTACGGGTACGCAATGACGGGCATCGTCAGGGCTATCGACAGCAACAGCCAGTTGCTGGCAGGTGTTCGCCCCGATGGCTCTGAACATTCGCCCGTGAGCGACAAGTGGGAGGTTTATGTCATCAGCGCGACCGAGGTCTTGTCACCTGTCTCGATTGGAGATGTGAACGCTGACGGCTTTGTCAACCTCACCGATGTGACCTCGTTGATCAACTACTTGTTGGGCGGAAATCCCCAGCCCTTCGTTATGGCCAACGCCGATATTTACAGCGATGGTGTGGTGAACCTCTCCGACCTCACTTCCCTGATTAATATCGTGCTGAATAACCAATAAGACTGCTTTAATCCTTTTGACAGAAAGGCAGGCGTCCCCGCTCGGGGCGCCTGTCTTACCGTTTACTCATGGCGTCACACATTATATATAATAAAGGGGATAAAATTTTGGCATCTGTGGTTACTTGATTGAGTTTTTTTGTAATTTTGTGCTTTGAATCCACAAAACTAGTCTACAATGAAAAAGTTATTATTATTGATGTTAATTCTCCTGGCCGCATGTGCTCCCAACAAGTCCGAGCAGCAGGTGGCAAAAGCCGCTACGATAACCCAGATGCGTTTTCACTGCGACAGCGACACCACCGTCATCAACAATTTGCTGATGAAAGGTCACGAGAGCGGCATCAGCGAGGCCAACGCCCTCATCGAGTTCTATGCCCGACAACTGCTGGGCACCCCTTACGTCGCCCACACTCTCGAGGGTGACGAGGAAATGCTCACCATCAACATCCACGAGCTGGATTGCCTCACCTTTATTGAGACCCTCTACGCCCTGACCCGGGCGACGCTCAACAATCGCTACTCGTGGCGCGACTTTGCGGCCAACATCGAGAACGTCCGTTACCGTGGCGGCGAGATGGGCGACTATTCCACCAGGATTCACTATATCAGCGAGTGGATTATCGATAACAACATGCGCGGTAATCTTGTGGAGATCACCCCCGATCTGCCGCATGTCGACTATATGGTCAAGAACATCGATTTCATGACCCACCACACCGACAGCTACCGCCAGCTCAAGAACGACAGCGCAATGGTCGAGAAGATACGCCGTCACGAGCTGCGCAACCACCGCTTCCCCTACATCAAGCGCTCGTGGCTCAACGACAAGGCGCTCAAGGCCGCGCTGCGGTCGGGCGACTTCGTCACGCTGGTGACCAAGATCGAGGGCCTCGACGTCTCCCACAATGGCATCATCATCGTTGACGAGAAGGGCGACCCCTATCTGCTCGACGCTTCCATGTCGGGCGGCAAGGTCATGCTTGAGTCCAAACCGCTCTTCAAGTATCTGGAGCGCTCCAAGACCAATATCGGCGTGCGCTTTTTCCGCATGATACCCTAGCTCCCGCGAGCGCATCACCTGATCACGTCCTCACGCAATTTTCCGCTCTCTCAGGTGCGGTATCGCGTGAGGGCGATTTTTTTGACTATTTTTCTATCATTTTTTGCATCTCCGGCGACCCCTCCGAAATAACCGTTTTTTCGTAAAAATTGCCTCTTTTACCTTGTTTCAAAAAAAATCTTCATTTTTTTTGAAAATTTTTTTCGTCGCTCAACTCGTTGATTAATAGATAAATAGCGTTAATTTTGCTAAAATTGTTAATAACTTGGGGTAAAAAAAAGTTGCGAAAAAATTTGCCAGTTTCAAAAATGGCAGTACCTTTGCACCGCTTTTCGCCACAAGGGTGGCGCTAAACAATAGCTCTTTGACATGTTTGCAGCAACGAGTAGTACAAGAGAACAAGGGACAATGTAACAGTTGTTCCCGTCGATTCCAAGTCACGTAAGACGATGTACGACAGGCAGTAAGATACGAGATTCAACCTGAAACAGAGGCCAGGAATAGAGAACTGGAAATTCGGTCGAGTGTTGCGTTTTCATTTATATTTTTTCGGAAGAAAAGAAACGATAATACAACAACGAAGAGTTTGATCCTGGCTCAGGATGAACGCTAGCGACAGGCTTAACACATGCAAGTCGAGGGGCAGCGCGGA
>CACYSG010000005.1 GCA_902776955.1 uncultured Bacteroidales bacterium
CTCGATGTCGTTAGGGCTGAGCGAATTCATCACGTTGTTGGTTGAGTAGATATAGTCACTCATTTGTCCAACGTCACCGCTGGTAACGGGCACACCATCAATGACATAAAGGGGCTCATTGCTCGCGTTCATTGACCCGATACCGCGGATGCGGATGCTGGGAGCCGAACCAGCCTGACCGCTACTGTTGGAGACCTGGAGGCCCGCAACGCGGCCATTGAGCGCATTCTCAAAAGTGGTGATGGGGATGTCCTTGAGCGCATTTTGGCCTACCATGCTGGCCGATCCGCTGTAACTGCTTTTCTTGGCAGTGCCATAAGCGACAACGATTACCTCGTTCAAATCATGAGGAGATTCACTCATGCGAACCTCGATAAAAGTTTTACCCTCCACGTCATGCTCCTGTGAAAGAAAACCAACGTAGTCAAATGTAAGCGTTGCTCCTGGAGAACATTTGATGGAAAAGTGACCATTGGCATCAGTCATTGTAGCCGTAGAAGTTCCCTTAACATGGACGCTGACTCCCATGAGGGGTTCGTCATGGTCGTCGAGCACCGTTCCAGAAAATGTCTGTCCGTTCTGAGCCATTGCATTGATGAAACTGATCATCAACACAAATACTAGAATTAAGATTTTTTTCATGTGTGAATTCTATAGATAGTGATAACGTTTATAAACATTTGAATGAAAAATATAACGAAAAAGTATGCAAAATTCATGCTATTTTCTTTGTTGACAAAATTTTTTAGCGCTTTTGTGTTTCATTAATAGTTTTATACAAATTTTGTTGTCTATTTAATTAGTAATGCAAGAGGGTGAGCCATAACTGAATTATGACTCACCCTCAAAATTCTTGGTTGCTCCTGAGTCTCGTCTCTATTCTTCGTTCTCTCCCTGCTCTGGAATCACGATGTTGATGACCGGGGCCTTCTCGAGCAGGCTGCGGTAGAGGTCGGTCATCTTCTTATAGAAGGCGGGATAGTCGAGGTTTTCCTCAAAGTCCTTCTGGGCCTGGGTGCCCATGCGGCTGCGGCTGGCGGTATCGTTGATCAGCTCGTTGATGGCATCGGTGAGCGCCTTTTCATCGCCGGGAGGCACGAGCAGGCCGTTCACTCCGTCGTGAACATACTCAGGCTGGGCGCCGTTGTTGCTGCAGATGTGAGCCTTGCCCGCCATCATATACTCCAAGTTGCTGATACCCAAGGCTTCTTGCTGGATTGACGGCAAGATGCCGAAGTCGGCTTGGCGCAGGTATTCCAGGATGTTGTCGCGGAAACCGAGCAGCGACACATTATGGACAAGTCCGTTGGCGACGATGAAACCCTTGATTTTAGCCTTGTATTTGGGCTGTCCTTCGCCGATAATCGCCAGGTGGTACTTGCTCTTGTCCACGTGGGTTAACGCGCTCAGAAGGGCATCCAGGCCCTTTTCGGGGGCTATCTTGCCGTGATACATGATGAGCGATTGATGGCTGTCGACTCCCAACTCACGCCTCAGGTCGGGCACCTGGGTGCCTATCTGGCTGTCGCAAACGCTGTCGCGCAGCACCACGGCACGGTCGGCATACTGCTTTTTGGCCTTGCCCAGGAAGGCATCGCGGGCCATCTCCGAGGAGAAGACAAAGCAGTCGATGGATTTGTACAGCTTGGTGTACATGTAGTTCTTCTTGGGCTTGTAAACACCGTGCACACTGACCACGACACGGGTGTTGCGGTTCTCGCTGATGCGACGCGCCATGACGGCCATAAAGGCGTCCCTGAAGCTATGCACATGGATGATGTTATTGCCCTTGCGCAGTAGACGCGCGAAGCGCACCGGGCTGTCGATGTCGGTCACCCCCTTGAGCGGGAGGATGGAGATGGGTATCTCCAGGCGGCGGTATTGCTTGAGCACATTGGGGTGCTTGCGGCAGACGACCTCGACATAGAAGTCGGGATCGTTGCGCAGGCGGTCAACCAGGTCATAGGTGTACTGCTCGGCACCTGTCCAATGCTTGTTAGAGACTATATGAAAAATATTAATCATCAGTATATCAATAAGTTATACCTCTAGAGGTTTCAACATTAGGTTCATGTTACCGCCACAAAGTTACAAAAAAAATGTTAACCTACCCCACTCTATTCCATGAATTTACAGTTACATATCACAACAGACGGGCCTGGCAACTGGCGCCAGGCTCGTCTGTTAATCATTGTCGAGAGGGGCTCTCCCCTACCCGATTACTCATTCTTGTTGCCGTCGGAACCGAACAGTTCCTTGATGCCGCCGATGGAACCGAGCAGGTTGGTAGCCTCGTAAGGCAGGTAAACCGTCTTGGTCTTGTCGCCGCTGGCCACGGTGTCGAGCATCTGGATGTACTTCTGGGCAAGCAGGTAGTTGGCCGGATTGGTGCTCTTGCCTACCGCCTGGGTGATCTTGTCGATGGCGATAGCCTCGGCCTCGGCCCTGCGGATGCGGGCCTGGGCTTCACCCTCGGCACGCAGGATCTCGGTCTGCTTGTCGGCCTCGGCCTGGTTGATGCGGGCGGTCTTCTGACCCTCGGACTGGAGAATGGCAGCCTGCTTTTGACCCTCACTGGTCAAGATGGTGGCGCGCTTGTTACGCTCGGCCTGCATCTGCTTCTCCATGGCCTGCAATACGGTTTGCGGCGGCTGGATGTCCTGCAACTCGACGCGGTTGACCTTGATACCCCACTTGTTGGTGGCGTCGTCAAGCACGGTGCGCAGCTTGGAGTTGATTGTGTCGCGCGACGTGAGCGTCTGGTCCAGTTCGAGTTCACCGATGATGTTACGCAGCGTGGTCTGGGTCAACTTCTCGATAGCGTTGGGCAGGTTGTTGATTTCATACACCGCCTTGAACGGGTCTACAATCTGGAAATACAGCAAGGCATTAATCTGGGTCAACACGTTATCCTTGGTGATTACGTTCTGCTTGTCGAAGTCATACACTTGTTCGCGCAGGTCGATGGAATTGGTCGTGCGGTAACGGCCGTGCTCATAGGCGATGATCGTCTTGGGCCTGTCGATGAACGGGATAATCAGGTTGATACCGGGCTTGAGTGTGGCGTAATATTTACCCAGTCGCTCAATGATCTTGGTCTCACTCTGCGGGATAATCACTAATGCGCTCTTTACCAGAATCAGGGCGAGCACGATGATTACAATGAGGAAAATTGCTAGTGGTGTCATATTCAGTAAATGTTTAGAGTTAGATGATGTCAATTGATGGGCTCGACTGTGAGGATGATACTTTCCATCTTCACAACGCGCACGCGCACGTCTTTGTTAATGGCGGCACCGTCGGCGCTCTGGGCTTTCCAGTCGTCGCCGTCGATGGCTACGCGGCCATAACCGCCGGCCTCGATCATCTCGCTGACGCGACCTTCCTGACCAATCAGGGCTTCGGCGTTACTGAGACGTTCGCGTTGAGGTTTGTGCAGTTTCTTGATGAGTGCCGGCCGCACAAGCAGCAGGCTCAATGCCGAAACCACGGCAAACAATACAATCTGCCATGTAAGAGACAAGCCACAGCCGGCCAAAATTGCGGCTACAGCGGCACCGATGGCAAAACACAGGATGAAAAAATCACCGGATGATAATTCCAGAATCAGGCACACGATGGAGACGATTACCCAAATGAGCCATAGGTTAGATGTGAAATACTCGATCATAGTTGTATCGTTTTTAAGTTATATTATTGTCTCAATTTTGTCTCTTTACCTGTTAGACGCAATGGGGGTTCAAAAAGCTACAGCCCCGAGACCACTTTTTTCATTAATGCGCCAAAAATTTTTTTTACGGCACCAACGACCGATGATTTTTCAAATTGAGTACGGCTCTCAACTCGTCAAGAGAGAAATTCGGTACACATCCCCAAAGGTAGTGGTTTTCTCTTATATCTGCAAATTTTATGCCAAAAATCAGGCTAAAATCCCGACCAATCGCCCGTGTCGTCGCCAATTTTTAATTCTCACGGGGTTAAAATGGCTTTTCTCGCTGTAATTCAGGTGATTTAGCGTTTTTCGGGAAAATGTCAGAAAAATCGGGTAGGGGAGAAAACGCTCCCGATTAGCGCAAGAGGCGACGCAAGCCCCCTCAACCCCGCCGCCTGGCCAAAAAACCGCCATCAAATCTTATGCATTATATTTTTGTTTATCAAAATAATGTGTTATCTTTGCCTCCCGTTTTTCAAAGCATAGCATCATTCACGATATGACCGAAATTGTTTACATGACTCAGGGCACAGCCCAGTTGCCCCATCTTGACGAAGCCGCGGTCCAGAATTGGATCGTTGAGGTTGCCCGCCAGCATCAGCAGCGGGTAGGGTGCTTGACCTATGTCTTCTGTGACGACGAGTACATCCTGCAGACCAACCGCGAGTTCCTGGGACATGACTATTACACGGACATCATCACCTTTGACTACACCAATTCGCGCCACATCGCCGGCGACATGGTCATCTCGCTGGACACCGTCCGCAGCAATGCCGAGATGCTCGGTGCCGACTACAAGACCGAACTCATGCGCGTCATGATTCACGGCGTGCTGCACCTGTGCGGCATCAACGACAAGGGTCCCGGCGAACGCGAAGTGATGGAGCAGCACGAGAACGCTGCCCTTGCCATTCTCCCCGAGAACGTATTCCTGAACGACTGATTCACTACACGAGATGAGAAACGACTATGATGTCATAGTGGTTGGTGCCGGTCATGCCGGATGTGAGGCTGCTCACGCTGCCGCACGCCTGGGCTCACGCACGCTGCTCATCACCATCGACATGAACAAGATTGCCCAGATGAGCTGCAACCCCGCAGTGGGAGGCATCGCCAAGGGGCAAATCGTGCGCGAGATCGACGCCCTGGGCGGACAGATGGGCATCGTCACCGACCGCAGCAGCATCCAGTTCAGGATGCTCAACCGCAGCAAGGGTCCCGCCATGTGGAGCCCGCGCTCACAGAGCGACCGCCAGCAGTTCATCCTCAACTGGAGAAACGTGCTGGAAAACACACCCAATCTGTTCATGTGGCAGGATTCTGTCGATGAATTCGTCATCGAGGGTGGGGTAGTGAAGGGTGTGAAAACCGCCCTCGGGATGACTTTCAAGGCCCAGGCTGTGGTACTCACCGCCGGCACTTTCCTCAACGGACTGATGCACGTGGGCACTGTCAAGACCCCCGGCGGACGCGTCGCCGAACCCCCAGCACGAGGCATCACCGAGCAGCTGGCGGCCCAGGGCCTCACCGTCGGCCGCATGAAGACCGGCACGCCGCCCCGACTCGACGAGCGCACTATCGACTTCTCGCAGTGCATCCGCCAGGACGGCGAGCACGATTTCCATCATTTTTCCTATCTGCCGGGCATCACTTCGATGCTGCCCCAGCGTCCCTGCTGGATTGTGCACACCAACGAGCAAGTGCATGAAGTGCTGCGCCGCGGGCTGCCGCTCTCGCCGCTCTACAACGGTCAGATCACCAGCATCGGCCCCCGGTACTGCCCCAGCATCGAGACCAAGATCGTCACGTTTGCCGACAAGACATCTCATCAACTCTTTATCGAACCCGAGGGCGCCTCGACCCACGAGATGTACCTCAACGGGTTCTCGTCATCGTTGCCCTGGGAGGTGCAGATCGAGGCCCTCAGGCACATTCCCGCCCTGCGCGACGTGCACGCCTTCAGACCCGGATATGCCATCGAGTACGACTTCTTTGACCCCACGCAACTCACCCACACCCTCGAGTCCAAACTCGTCAAGAACCTGTTCCTCGCCGGGCAGGTCAACGGCACGACCGGCTATGAGGAAGCGGCAGGGCAGGGGTTGATTGCCGGCATCAACGCCCACCAGCGTGTCACCGGCGGCGAACCGTTCACACTGGCCCGCAACGAGGCCTACATCGGTGTGCTCATCGACGACCTCGTCACCTGTGGCGTGGATGAGCCCTACCGTATGTTCACCTCGCGCGCCGAGCACCGCATCCTCTTGCGCCAGGACGATGCCGACATGCGCCTCACCGAGAAAGGCTATCGCCTGGGCCTCGCCACACGCGAGCGCTACGACCTGATGCTCGCCAAGCGACAGCAGATTGACCGCCTCATCACCTATTGCCGCGAAACCACCGTCAAGCCCCAAGACGTCAATCACGTCATCGAGGCCAACGGCTCCCAACCGCTGACCCAGGGCCAGCGACTCCACGACCTGTTGCTGCGTCCCCAACTCAACGTCGCCGCACTCACCGAGGCACTGCCCGGACTGCAGGAGCAGATCAACGACCTTGAGGCCGAGCGCCGTGACGAAATCGTCGAGGCCGCCGAAATCGCCATCAAGTACCGCGGTTATATTGAGCGCGAGACCCTCATCGCCGAGCGCGTCGCACGCCTCGACAATGTGACCCTCAAGGGTAAATTTGACTACACCCAGATACACCAACTCTCTACCGAGGCACGCCAGAAGCTCCAGGCCATTGACCCCGACACCGTCGGCCAGGCCTCGCGCATCCCGGGTGTCTCTCCCAGCGATATCAATATCCTGCTCGTCCTGTTGGGCAGATAATTGTTCCACGTGAAACAAAAATAACCTAAAATACTGATTATCAAATGAATAACGAAGAATTATCCAAAGTAAAAGCCGTGGTACGTAACATCCCCGACTTTCCCGTTCCCGGCATTCAGTTCAAGGATCTGACCACCGCCTTCAAGGACCCCGAGGCCCTGCAGATCATGACCCGCGCCATGGTGGACCTCTATCGTGACAAGGGCGTGACCCGCGTTGTCGGCATCGAGGCGCGCGGCTTCATCGGCGGCGCCATCCTCGCCACACAGCTTGGTGCAGGCTTTGTCCCCCTGCGCAAGCCCGGCAAGTTGCCCGCCGAGGTCATCCAGAAGTCCTACAGCAAGGAGTACGGCACCGATACCATCGAGATCCACAAGGACGCCATCATGCCCGACGACGTGGTAGTCATCCATGACGACCTGCTTGCCACCGGAGGCACCATGCTCGCCGCCTATGAGCTCGTGAAGTCGATGAATCCCAAGAAGATCTACATCAACTTCATCTGCGACCTGGCCGACCTGCACGGACGCGACGTCTTCCCGCCCGACGTGGAAGTATCCTCCCTGTTCACCTTTTAAAGAACGATTGGTCAAATTAGTCAAATTGGTCAAATAAGTCCAATAAGACCAATTAGTCCAATAAGCCCAATTAATCAACCAGCTGTCAATGACCGACGAGTTGAAACTGAAATTGTCGTTGCTCCCCGATGAGCCTGGCGTGTACCGCTATCGCAATCGGGAGGGCACGATCATCTACGTCGGCAAGGCCAAGAACCTCAAGCGGCGCGTCAACTCCTACTTCAACCGCGAGCACGCGTCACTGCGCACCACCATGCTCGTGCGCAACATCGCCGACCTGGAATACACCGTCGTCAATACCGAGGAGGAAGCCCTTGACCTCGAGAACGCGCTCATCAAGGAGTACAAGCCGCGCTACAATGTCCTGCTCAAGGACGACAAGAGCTATCCCTGGATTTGTATCTCGGGAGGGCTCTATCCGCGCGTCTATATCACCCGCGAAGCGCGCGTGAAGGGGGACCGCTACTATGGCCCTTACCCCAGGGCCGAAGTGGCTAAAGTGCTCATTGACACCATCAGGCAAATCTATCCGCTGCGCACCTGCCGCCTTAATGTTTCACGTGAAACAATCGAGGCAGGCAAACACCGCCTGTGCCTGCAGTACCACATCCACCGGTGCGAGGGCTGTTGCCAGGGTCTGGTGAGCGCCGAGCGCTACGGGGAGTACATCAGCGAGATCCGCCAAATCCTCAACGGTGACACCCATGTGCTCATGGACGTGCTCATGCAACAGATGCAACAACTGGCATCTGAGTTGCGATTTGAGGAGGCCGAGGTGCTCAAGCGACGCTACAAGCTGCTGGAGCACGTCAGGCGCCGGTCGGTCATCGTCAGCCCGTCGGTCCACAACATCGACGTGTTCGGCCTGCTGCGTGACGAGGACGCCGCCTGGATCAACTACATGCACGTGCGGGGTGGGGCAGTGGTGCACTCGTTCACCCTCGAGTACCGCCTGTCCACACGCGACGAGAGCGACGAGGAACTCATGTCGATGGCCGTGGCCGAAATCCGTGAACGGTTTGCCGAGACCTACCGCCGTGACCGCGTGACCGAGGTAAGCGTCAACGTCCTGCCCGACGTGGATTTTAACGGCCTCACCTTCTCCATACCCCAGCGCGGCGACAGGAAGAAACTGCTCGACATCGCCGTCAAGAACGCCGTCCAGCACCGCACCGACCGCCTGCGCATGATGGAGAAACTGAACCCCGAGCAACGCGTCACGCGCACGCTCACCACCATGCAGCGCGACCTGCGCCTCACGGCACTGCCGCGCCACATCGAGTGCTTTGACAACAGCAACATCAGCGGCAGCACCCCCGTGGCCTCATGCGTCGTGTTCCGCAACGCCAAGCCCTCCAAGAAGGAGTACCGCCACTTCAACATCAAGACCGTCGAGGGCGCCGACGACTTCGCCTCGATGCGCGAGGTCGTCACGCGGCGCTACAGCCGTCTAGTACAGGAGGGTCAGGAACTGCCGCAGCTGCTCGTCGTCGATGGCGGCAAGGGACAGGTGACGTCGGCCATCGAGGCGCTCGACAGCATCGGCCTGCAGGGCCAGATAGCCGTCGTGGGCATCGCCAAGCGCCTCAACGAGGTCTATTTCCCCGGCGACAGTGTGCCCCTGTACATCGACAAGAACAGCGAGACGCTCCACGTCATCCAGCGACTCAGGGACGAGTCTCACCGTTTTGCCATCACCTTCCACCGCAAGCAGCGCAGCAAGGGGCAGGTGCACAGCGCCCTTGACGACGTGCCCGGTATCGGTCCCAAGACGCGCACCCTACTGCTCAAGCACTTCAAGTCCCTCAAGCGCATCCGTGAGGCCACTGAGGAGGAACTTGCTGCCGTCATCGGTCCCTCGCGTGCCCGCACCCTCATCTCATCATTGAAAGCAATGTGATAAAAAACCGCATGAAATATTGCGGTTTTTTTGTTTTATATATGATTTTGCTATACCTTTACTGCACCAAAATTCCATTAACTACTATTTATAACATTTACTATTATGGCTAAAAGAATCAGTACTTTACTTATTGTGCTCGCATGCTGCGTCCTTGCAGTGGTGGCGAAGCCAGCTAAACCCGGGTGGATCAAGGTGACCCAGAGCGACGGTACAACCCTGATGGTACAGCCTGTGGGCAATGCCTTCAACCACGCTATCCTCACTACCGACGGCTTGACGGTCGAGCGCGGCAGTGACGGCGATTTCTACTACACCTCGTCACTGACGGGCCTTACCGCCGTGCGTGCCCATAACGTGGACCAACGCACAGCCGTCGAGACCGCCTTTATCGGCGCCCAGCGTGACAACCTGACGATGCAGACCAAATCTTTCAAGTCTCAACGAGGAAAAGGCCAATTGGCCGTCGGCGGCAGCAATGCAGATTCTGACGTGCCGGCGATGGGCGAGCGCCACATCCCCATCATCCTGGTGGAGTATAAGGACAAGAAGTTCAGCAATACCCGCGAGGATATCATCGAGGCCATGCTCACCGGTGACGAGAGCGTGGGACAGTACTTCCGCGACCAGTCCAACGGCAAGTATCAGCCGGTATTTGATGTCTACGGTATCTACACCCTGTCCCAGAACAGGGCCTATTATGGCGGCAACAACTCGAGCGGTAATGACAAGAATCTGGGCGCGATGGTGACCGAGGCCTGCCAACTGGCTTCGGCCGACGGCGTCTCGTTCTCGCCCTATGACACCAACGACGACAACTACTGCGACGTGGTTATCGTCATCTATGCCGGTGTGGGTGAGGCAGATGCCACCACGACCTATCCCGAATCGGTCTGGCCTTGCCACTGGGACCTCAGTTCAGCCGCTTATTATGGAATGGGCGGGACGGGAGCCTTTAGGCCCGCAAGTGGCGACCCGCTAGTGAATGGTTTCGCCGTCTTCAATGAGTTGTACAACGGCAATGACACAGGCACGACCATCGACGGCATCGGCACTTTTGTCCATGAGTTTGGCCACTGTCTGGGTCTGCCCGACCTCTATGATACGGGGAACGGCAATCATTACGGTATGGGATACTGGGACGTCATGTGTATGGGCCTCTTCAATAATGGCGGCTTCACTCCTATCGGCTATTCGGCTTATGAGAAAGTGTTCATGGGTTGGGTCGATTATATCACGCCACAGCCCGGCACCTATTACACCTTGCCGGCCTTGAACCAGAAAAACGAAAATACCGACAAGGCGTTGTGCATCAAGAGCAACGTTAACCAGAATGAGTATTTCGTCGTGGAGAACCGCAGGAAGGTGGGTTGGGACCGTTATATACCTTGTGAGGGTATCATGATCACCCATGTCACCTATGATGCCAACCGCTGGAGGGCCAACACGCCTAATAACCAGGATATCCAGCTGATGACCCTCATGAATGCCGACAATTCATGGGCCTATAACAGCGAAAGCACCGACCTGTGGCCTCAGGCTGGTAAAACCGAATTTACCGACAATTCAACTCCCGCTGCCAAGCTCAACATGAGGTCTAACGGCACCATCTCGGGAAATGCCGGCTATCTGGGCAAGCCCTTGACCGAGATGGTCATCAACGAGGACGGAACGGCGAGCTTCTGGTATATGAAGAGTTCTGCCACCAATCCTACCATCATTGTCACACCCACCGAAGTCAACATGGGAGGCGTGATGGTAAACAGCAGCGCGACCCAGACTTTCAAGGTGATGGGTGCTGCCTTGAACGGTAACGTGACACTCACGCTCAATGACCCCAATGGCGTCTTCGCCATCGATCACACAACGATCAGTGCATCCGAGGCCACTAACAACATGAATGTGACCGTGACGTTTACTCCTCTTGCCGTAGCCGACTATAGCGCTACCGTCACCTTGAGCAGCAATGGTGCCCAGGATGTCGTTGTCAACCTTACGGGTAACGGTCGCATTGAGGGCTATACTCCCGTGATGCAGCCTGCTAACGAAGCCTATATCAACCTGACGCAGTTCAGGGCCGACTGGACCGACCTGACGCCCGCCCAGAATGTAGAAAGCTACACCCTTGAGGTATCGACCAGGCCCGAGGTTGTACTGCTCGGCACCGTTGAAGGTTCAGACTATACCGGCGGCTATAGCGAAACCAGCTTGTCCGCACCGTGGGGCAGCACCAATTTATATGGCGGCAATAATGCCGTCTACATCTACAGCGGCGGCAATATCAACTTTACCATTCCCGAGGGATACAACAATGCGACCTTCACGTTGAAAATCACCACGGTTACGCATGATTACGGCATCGGCAACTTTAGTGTTTCCACCCCGCAGACCGCGGCTGTACAGCACACTTTCAATAGTGGAGAAACCTATTCTTGGCTGGTAACCGCAAGTTCTGGTGAAAAGATCACTATCACGTCGAGCGATCCCACCTACTCACCCGACATCGCCCGCATCGAAGTGTATGCAGGAGATGCAACAGCTGTCACGATGCGTGCCATCGAGACCGGCGATACCGATTATCGCTTAATAACCGACATCACCGACAAGTTCTACACCGTTGAGGGCCTCACTGCCGGCGGCACTTTCCTCTACAAGGTGAAGGCGCTGTATACCGACGGTACCGAGAGTGATTGGAGCAATATCGAGGAGGTGACCCTGTTTGAGAACGG
Organism: uncultured Bacteroidales bacterium; assembly: GCA_902776955.1. Lineage (GTDB taxonomy): Bacteria > Bacteroidota > Bacteroidia > Bacteroidales > Muribaculaceae > Sodaliphilus. The sequence continues at coordinate 11,754 of CACYSG010000005.1, forward strand.
CCACGGCTTTGACCCGGGCGACGTGAACCACGACGGGGTGGTCAATGTCACCGACGTCACAACCCTCATCAGCAGTGTGCTGGGCGCAGGCACCGAGGTGTGTGAAATCTGTGCCGACATCAACAGCGACGGAGTTGTCAACATCACAGACGTGACACTCCTCATCAACATGCTCATGAACAACGACTAGTAATAGCCGACTAAAGCGAAATTAGCCTATTGCTAACCCGCGACCCAAAGGGTGGCCCCAAGGGGACGGTTATCCTGAATGAAAAATGCCTGCATTTTTCGGACTGGATAACCGTCCCCCCGTTCTATCACCATCCCCAGAGAACAGGAGAACTGGATAACCGTCCCCCGTTCTATGAGAAAGCCCGTTTCCTCCCCTAAAGAAACTCTTAAAGGAGGTGCGGGCGAGGTTGGGAAGAGAATATGCATTCTGAGTGTATTTTCTTGAAAAAAAGAGTTTTATTTGTCAATATGGTATTTTTCATCTACATTTGCCACGGCTAAACTCCAAACAGTTGAAAGCCTACCATCAATTTAATTAAATAACCAAAATTCAAATGAAGAAATTCTTATTTTCATCAGTAATGATGTTGTGCTGCGCTATCGCAGCTATTGCCGTGCCTGCCAAGCCAGGCTGGCACACCGTGAACCAGAGTGACGGCACCACCCTGCAGATTCAGGCCGTGGGTAATGCCTTTAACCATGCTTTATTGACCAGTGACGGGCTGACGGTAGCCCGTGGCGACGACGGCGACTTCTACTACATCTCGTCGCTGACGGGATTGACCACCGTTCGCGCCCATGGTGTGAACGAGCGAACCGCCACCGAGCAAGCCTTTATCGCTGCCCAACGTACCCACCTGACAATGACCGTCAAGCAATTCCCACGTGTGGGAGGTAAGGGCAAACTGGGCGTCGGTGGCAGCAACGCCGACTCTGACGTGCCTGCCAATGGTACACGCAAGGTGCCCATCATCCTCGTCGAGTACCAGGACAAGAAGTTCAAGAATACCCGCGAGCAAATCATCCAAGCCATGCTGACCGGCAACACGAGCGTTCAGCAGTATTTCAGAGATCAATCCAACGGGAAGTACGACCCCGACTTTGAGGTCTTCGGCATCTACACGCTGTCCCAGAACCGCCAGTACTACGGCGGCAATGACTCGGGCGGTAACGACCAGCGCCTGGGCGCGATGGTGACCGAAGCCTGCCAGATGGCAGCTGCCGACGGCGTATCGTTCAACCGTTTTGATACCAACAGCGACAACTTCTGCGACGTGGTCATCGTCATCTACGCCGGTGTGGGCGAGGCTCAGGCCTCTTATACGGCTCCCAGCGCCATCTGGCCCTGCAACTGGAATCTCCAGTCGGCCGCCTACTATGGTCTGGGTGGTAACGGCGCCTTCCGCCCCAATGGCAGCGGCCCCTATGTGAACAACTTCGCCGTGTTCAACGAGGTGCACGGCAGCAACGACAACGGTTCGACCATCGACGGTATCGGCACCTTCTGCCACGAGTTCGGTCACTGCCTGGGTCTGCCCGACTTCTACGACACGAACTACGGCGGCCACTACGGCATGGGCTACTGGGACATCATGGACACCGGTTGCTATGCCAACGACACCTACACGCCTGTAGGCTATTCGGCCTATGAGAAAAACTTCATGGGTTGGATCGACTACGTCATTCCCAATCCCGGAACCTATTACACCTTGCCCATCTGGAACCAGAAGAATGAAGATACCGACAAGGCCTTGTTCTTGCAGAGCGACATCAACGGCAACGAGTTCTTCATCATCGAGAACCGCAGGCAGCAAGGATGGGACAGGTACCTGCCGGCCCAGGGTCTGCTGATCCATCACATCACCTACGACGCCAGTCGCTGGCAGGCCAACACGCCCAACAACCAGAACATCCAGCTGGTTACCATCATGCCGGCCGACAACACCTTGTCGACCAACAACGAGAGCGGCGACACCTGGCCCAGAAACGGCAAAACCGAGTTCACCGACAACTCGACGCCTGCCGCTAAACTGAACATGACGGCCAGCGGAAACATTTCGGGCAATGCCGGTTACCTGGGCAAGCCCGTCACCGAGATGGTTATCAACAACGACGGAACGGCAAGCTTCTGGTACATGAAGGGTGCTATCACCGACCCGACGATCTTGATAGATAACGAGCAGGTGGACTTCGGCGGCGTGATGGTGACCACCACCGCAACCAAGACCTTCACCGTTAACGGCATAGCGCTGACGGGAGACATAAGGCTCACGCTCAACGATCCTAACGGCGTGTTCACCATCAATCCCGCCGTCATCAACAGGAATAATGCCGCCAATGGCACGAACGTGACTGTGACCTTCTCGCCCACCGAGGTTCAGAACTACAATGCCACCGTGACACTGAGCAGCGACAATGCCGAGAGCGTAACCGTCAACATCACGGGCCACGGCCTCATCGAGCGCTACAATCCCGTGATGCAGCCCGCTGACAGCGCCCACATCAATCTCACGGCGTTCCGTGCCGACTGGAGCGACCAGACCCCGACCCAGAATGTGGAAAGCTACACCCTCGAGGTGAACACCAAGCCCGACCGACCCGATCCCGTTGCTACCCTTGACCTGTCGGACATCGATGCCGTGACCAACGATAACGGCTCCCTGCCCAACGTAGCCACCACGGCAACCGACTATCTGCCCGATGGATGGAATGCCGAGAATAGCCTCTATATCAATCAAGGTTTTGCCATCACGGGAGTCTCGAGCAGCTGGTGGAGCACCTACTATGGTGCTATTGTCAGCCCCGTGCTCGATCTCACCGGCAACAACAAGGTGACCGTAGTGGCAAGGGTTAAGTCCTACTACCCCTCTAGCTATGGTGTGGCCCAAGTCAGGATTGCCACCGGTGCGGACTATAGTAACTACACGCTGACCACGACAGACGAGGAAGACTTCATCGAGATTACCGCTGTGTTGAACTGCTCATCGACTGACCAAGTGCGTATTCAGTCCCGGGCCAACTACGTCGCCATCCAGAGCGTGGTTATCTATCCCGGTGACATCACCGATAACGCCAAGTTCCTCACCAACGAGAGCGGTGACGAAACCTACCGCCTCATCACGGGCATCACCGACAAGTTCTACACCGTTGAGGGCCTCACTGCCGGCGGCACCTTCATCTACAAGGTGAAAGCCCTGTATGTTGACGGCACCGAGAGTGATTGGAGCAACATCGAGGAGGTGACCCTGTTTGAGAACGGTCACGGCTTTGAGCCGGGAGACGTGAACCACGACGGGGTGGTCAATGTCACCGACGTCACAACCCTCATCAGCAGTGTGCTGGGCGCAGGCACCGAGGTGTGTGAAATCTGCGCCGACATCAACAGCGACGGAGTTGTCAACATCACCGACGTGACACTCCTCATCAACATGCTCATGAACAACGACTAGTAATAGCCGACTCGCGACCCCAAAGGGTCGCTCCAAGGGGACGGTTATCCTGAATGAAAAATGCCTGCATTTTTCGGACAGGATAACCGTCCCCCCGTTTTTCACCATCCCCAGAGAACAGGAGGACTGAAGAACCGTCCCCCCGTTTTATCACCATCCCCAAAGGACTGGAGGTTTTTCGTCCAAAAGAACCGTCCCTTTGGACGAAAAGGCCGCTTGCTACAACGCTATTCTCACCGAAAAGAATAGCTTAACACCATGATTGATAAGTAATCATGCCATATATGTTGTCTATTTCAATTTTTATACTTAATTTTGCGCTCAATTCAGCAGACGCCACATAACCACAACTTCAAGGTTAGGTGGCGTTTTATATTTTATTATATCACTATCAACCATTTAACTACTGTTCTCTATGAGAAGAAAATTGTGTATCTTAACCTATTGTTTGCATTGTGCTGTTATCGCGATGGCGGTACCGGCCATGCCCGGATGGCACACCATCACCCAGACTGACGGCACGACCCTGAAGATTCAGGCTATCGGCAACGCCTTCAACAATGCTCTTGTGACCACCGACGGACTGACCGTTGCCCGAGGCGCCGACGGGGACTTCTACTACATGTCGTCGGTAACAGGACTGACCGCCATGCGAGCACATGAAGCCAACGAGCGCACACCCGCCGAAACAGCGTTTGTGAACGCCCAACGAGCATCGTTGACGATGACACACAACTCATATCAGCTGCCCGGCGGCAAGGGCAGACTCTCGGCAACCGGGAGCAACGCTACGGCCAGCGTTCCCGCCAATGGCGAGCGTCCCATTCCCGTCATCCTGGTCGAGTTCCAGGACAAGAAATTCAACAACACCCGCGAGAAGATAATCGATGCGATGATTTCGGGTCCCGAGAGCGTCACACAGTATTTCCATGACCAATCTAACGGCAAGTACAAGCCTATGTTTGAGGTCTTTGGCATCTACACGCTGTCGCAGAATCGCGAATACTACGGCGGCCGCACGTCAGCCACCAAGGACAAGGGCATCGGATGGTTGGTGACCGAGGCTTGCCAGCTGGCAGCGGCCGACGGCGTCTCGTTCCAGCCATATGACACCAACAACGACTACTACTGCGATGTGGTTATCGTCATCTTTGCCGGTGTGGGCGAGTCACAAGCCGCAGGCTATCACCCCGAGGCCATCTGGCCCTGCAACTGGACGCTGGATGCCGCAAAATACTATTCCAGGGGCGGCAACGGCGCCTTCAGTCCCAACGTCGGCGACCCTTACGTCAACCAGTTTGCCGTCTTCAACGAGTTGCACGGCTCCAGCGACAACAGCATGACCATTGACGGTATCGGCACCTTCTGCCACGAGTTCGGGCATTGCCTGGGTCTGCCTGACATGTATGACACGGGCAACAACGACAACTACGGCATGGGCAACTGGGACATCATGTGCCTGGGTTGCTATTGCGACGACGGCTACACGCCTGTAGGCTATTCGGCCTATGAGAAGGCGTTCATGGGATGGGTGAATTATATCACACCCGAGCCCAACACCTTCTATACCCTGCCCGTATGGAACCAGAAGGTAAAGGACAGCGATAAGGCCGTTTGCATCGTGAGCGATGTGAACAAGAACGAGTATTTCATCTTGGAGAACCGCAAGCGCATCGGTTGGGACCGCTATCTGCCCGGAGAGGGACTGATGGTGACCCATATCACCTACAGCGCCAGCCAGTGGACCAACAACAAACCTAACAACGAGAAAATCCAGCTCATTACCCTGCTTCCTGCCGACAACAAGCTGACCAAATACACCGAGAGCGGTGACCTGTGGCCCTATGGCAACAAGCGAGACTTGACCGACAACTCCACACCTCCAACCAAGCTTAACATGAACCGCAGTGGCGAAGTTACGGGCAATGCCGGTTTCCTGGGTAAACCTGTGACCGAGATTACCATCAACCGCGACGGTACGGCCAGTTTCTGGTATATGAAGGAGAATCACGTCTTTGAGAAGGGCGATGTGAACCACGACACGGTGATCAACATTACCGATGCCACAACCCTCATCAGCAATGTGCTGGGCGGTGGTACCTTGAAGTGTGAACCCTGTTCAGATATCAATAGCGACGGAGTCGTCAACATCACCGATGTGACGCTGCTCATCAGCATGGTCCTGAACAACGCTAACTAACAACAAAACTAGCGTGTGTTTGATGAAAAAAAAGCGCTGATGCTCAATATTTTGCATCTCCGCTTTTTTTTCGGCTCCATGTACCCGACCTGTAGAGACACAAAATCTTGCGTCTCTACAGGTCTTATCGTGCGATATCCAATGCGCCGCTACGCAGGTAACCGCTGTAGAGGATGGTCTGGATGATGCCACGCAGGGCCAGAAAACTCAAGTAGGCGACCCACAGGCGGTTGTTGCCCCACTCGACAGGCGTCATCCAGTAGATGACAAAGAACAACACCCAAGAGATACTTGCCGAAATGAGCATACCCATCGAACGCGTCAGACTGATGAACACACCGTCCCACACAAACGCCGCCATGCCGGCAGCGGGAATCAGCGCACACCACACGCGGTAGTCCATCGCCGCATCAATGACGCTCTGCTGGTCGGTCAGCAGCCAGAAGGCCAGCCGCGGGAACGAGTAAACGAGCGTGAACACGGCTGCCACACCGGCCCCCCACAGGAACAGGAGCCTCACACAACGCCTCATGCGCTGTTTGTCGCCCATACCGTAATATTTGCCCACGACCGCCTCGCCGGCAAAGGCGATGCCGTCCATGAAGTGGCTGTACAGGGTGAAAAGTTGCAGGATGAGGGCATTGACGGCGAGAATCAAGTCGCCACTGCGCGCACCGATCGACACGAACGCCAGGCTCACGGTCATCAACAGGAAACTGCGGATGAAAATGTCGCGGCTCACCTTGAAGTAGCGCCCCGCACCACGAAAACGCCACACGTGCCGCCAGTCCACCATGCTGGCCAGCCGCGGAAATTTCCTTCGCACCGTCACTGCCGCATAGAGCAAGCCGAGCCATTCGCCCGCCGCCGTTCCCACGGCGATACCGACAAAGCCCATCTTCAACAGATAGACGCAGATAAGGCTTGCCACAATGTTGAACACATTGGTCAATATGGATATCCACATCGCACTCTGGGAGTCCTGCATACCCAGCAGCCACCCTTTTAGCGCCATCATCACCAGTACGGGAGGAACACCCCAGATGCAGATGGTGAAGTAGGTGATAGCCAGCGAAGTGACCTCGGGCGAGGGGCCGATAATCCACAGCAGCAACAGGCGTATGGGCCATTGCAGCGCGATAATCACCGCCGAAATCACGGCCGCCAGCGCAGTGGACTCGCCCAGCAGTTTGGCCGATTCCTTGACGTCACCGCTGCCGTAGGTCTGGGCCGTCATGCCCGATGTGCTCATGCGCAGGAACCCGAAGTTCCAGTACACCAGATTGAACATCATCGCACCGACAGCCACCGCACCGATAAAAATCTTGTCACCCAGGTGCCCGGCAATGGCGGTATCCACCAGTCCCAGCAACGGCACCGTGATGTTAGCGACAATCGCCGGCAAAGCAATCCTCAATATCTCCCGATTCATGCCGTTTTTCATGCCTGTATCATAAAGGGAAAACAATAAGCACAATAAATACAAATCATTGGAAATCAATATCTTGTACTTATTGTATTTATTGTTTTCCTTATTTTTGTCTCAGTTGCTTGAGTTGTCTTTAATTCCTTGGGGTTTAGAAGGGTTTCTCCTCGGTGCCGGTGAAGGACTGGAAGAGGGCATTGGCGAGGCTCGACGCGCCGATGCGGAAGTACTGGTTGTTCAACCACTTCTCGCCCAGCACCTCCTTGACGATGGTGTAGTACTTGACGGCGTCCTCGGTCGTGCGGATGCCGCCCGATGCCTTGAAGCCCACCATGCGGCCATGCTGCACGAAGTATTCCTTGATGCACTGGCACATCACATAGGCGGCCTCTAACGAGGCTCCGGGATAGACCTTGCCCGTCGAGGTCTTGATGAAGTCGCAGCCCGAGTACATCGACAGGATGCTGGCGCGGCGGATGGCCTCGGCGCTCTTCAGCAGGCCGGTCTCCAGAATCACCTTCAGGGGACGCTCGCCCACCACCTGCTTGATCTCGGCGATTTCATCGCACAATTCCTCATAGGCCTCGTCCTTGAAGTAGCCCACGTTGAGCACGATGTCCACCTCGTCGGCGCCATCGGCGATGGCCAGGGCGGTCTCGGCAATCTTGGTCTCGATATGTGCCTGGCTGGCGGGGAAGCTGGCGCTGCACACGGCCACGTCAACACCACTCACCTCGAGGGTGCCGCGCACCACGGCGGCGAAGTTGCTGTAAACGCAGATGGCGGCCACGTTCTTGTACTGAGGATAGTTGTTGTCATAGTCGTTGACCTTCTGTACAAATTGGGCTACGCTGCGCTCGCTGTCGTCGGTGGCAAGGGTCGTCAGGTCCACGCAGTTGAGCAGGAACTGCTGCACCTCGGGGGTGTTGTTCTCGGCAGCATGTTTGTCAATGATTTCCTGCACAGCGGCAGTAACGGCAGCGTCGTCAACGATGACGTTGCTCTGGCTGATAGCGGTCATGTACTTGTCCATGGGCTTGTGGTCATGATCGTGATGTTCGCAGCCACAGCCGCAGTGTTCGTGTTCGTGATTGCTCATAATTTATTGGTTTTTATTGGTTAATGTTTCAGTTTCTCGTTATTGAGGTGTCGCTGGCTATCGCGACTGGTCTTTTTGGCGAAGTTGCGCTCGAGGGCGGCATCCAGGTCGATACCAGTCTGGTTGGCCAGGCACATCACCACCCACAGCACGTCGGCCAACTCGTCGGCCAGGTCCAGGTCGTCGCCTGCCTTGCTCGACTGGTCACCGTAGCGGCGAGCGATGACACGGGCCACCTCGCCCACTTCCTCGGTGAGAACAGCCATATTGGTCAGTTCACTGAAGTAGCGCACGCCATATTGCTTAATCCAAGCGTCAACACGCTCTTGAGCTTCATGTATCGTCATAGTGTTGCAAAGATAGTGCAAGCCGAGGACAAAACAAAAGAATTCATTCTTTTTTTATGTCGAGGCGCAGCCTATCTTCGCTGAAAGCAACATAGTGCAAGCTGAACGAAATGCCAAATTAATTTGAGCATTTCTGAAGCGCAGCCTATCATAACGTGAATTCGACAAAATTATAAACGATTTATTCTTCTGAGACCTGTAGAGACGCAAAATTTTGCGTCTCAAGGGTAGCATAAAGTAATTTCTACCGATTGGAGACGCAAAATTTTGCGTCTCTACAGACTAGAATCATTGAGCATTTCTGAAGCGTAGCCGTCCTTCACCGCAAGGCATCATAGTCCTGTCAGGTTTCCATTAATATTGATTTTTTGGAAAGAAAAGAGCGGATATATTAATTAATTAGCTATATTTGCGGCAGACAATCAACAATTATTCATTCTATAGAACCAACGATGATGAAAAAGATTTACATGACATTGCTGGCTGCAGTGATGCTGTTGGGCACCGGATGCACGACAGGATTGCTCGGTAATATGGGTATGGGCTCTGGTACGGGTAACGAGAGCGGCAACGGAACACTGGGCGACGTGCTCGGCAATGTGCTGGGCGGTGTACTCGGCACCCTGGGGTCACAGAACACCATTGACGGTCTGCTGGGTCTGGTCATCGGCAGTGTGAAGGTGAACGAGAGCGAACTGTACGGCTCATGGTACTATACCGAGCCGGCCTGCGCATTCACCAGCGAGAAACTCCTGGCCAAAGCCGGCGGTGCCATTGCCGCCGAGAACTGCAAGGAGAAACTGTTGCCCGTGTATAACACTGTAGGCATCAACAGCCAGAACACCCAGTTCCAGTTCACCCAGGATCATCAGTTCGCCGGCAAAATCAAGGGTATTCCCCTGAGCGGCAACTACACCTATGACCCGTCGACCGGAACCATCAAACTGCAGACGATGCTCTTCTCGACCAATGCTTACATCACGCGCACAGCCCACGGCTTGGGCCTGACGTTCGAGAGCAAGAATCTGCTTAAAGTCCTCCAGGTCGCTGCCGCACTGAGCGGAAACAGCGCGCTCGGAACTGTCGGAGAGTTGAGCAAGCAGTTCGACGGTGTTCGCCTGGGGTTTGAAATTGCCCCAATGAGGTAATTATTTACACAGTGAGAAATCAAACCTGAGCCCACCGCCTGTCGCGGGCAGGGCCTTGATGGTGCCGCCGTGCAGAACGACGGCATTTTTCACGATAGCCAGTCCCAGGCCGGTGCCTCCCAGCGCACGGCTACGGCCCTTGTCGATGCGGTAAAACCGTTCAAAGATGCGCGACAAGTGCTCGTCGGCAATACCTGTGCCATTGTCCTCAAAGGTGAAAAACCACTTGTCGTTCTTCTCCTGAGCCTTCATGGTGATGGTCGTGCCGTCGCCGGCATAGTTGATGGCATTGTCTATCAGGTTGCGAAAGATGCTGTCGATGAGTGCCTGGTTGCCATTGATGATGATATCCTGAGGCAAACGGTTGTCAACCTTCATCCCCTTATGCTTCACGGTGAGCGCTGTATCCTCGATGATATCTTCAACGATGTGCGAGACGTTGACAGGCTCTATCTTGATCATATCGGTGGCATAGTCCATGCGGTTCAACGTTGATATGTCCTGCAGCAATGAAGCCAAGCGTTTGGCTTGGGATTGCGTGCGCTCAATGAACTGTGTGCGCATCTGTTCGGTCATGTCGGGATGCTCGAGGATGGTTTCGGTATATCCCAGGATGCTGGCAACGGGCGTCTTGAGTTCGTGGGCGATGTTCTGAGTGAGTTCGCGGCGCATCTTGTTCTCCTTGTCGGCCTGTTCGCGGCTGATGCGCGCGTCCATGCTTCTAGCGTAACGGTGTAACAGCACGCCCAAGCCTATCATCACGATGATGGAGAAAATCAGCAGGTGCCAGTCGCTGCTTTCCTCAAACGGGAAGATGTGCTTCCTGTCATAGTCTTCAAAGGCAATGAAAATAAACGCGTAGATGGCAAAAATCACCATCACGCTCAAGAACATCTTACGTCCCACCGAAAGTTTCTTCATACGCCGATAAACTGATAGCCGAATCCATGCCGCGTGATGATGCACGCCGAATAGCGGCCGATTTTCTTGCGCATGCGGGTGATGTTCACGTCAACAGTGCGGTCGGTCACGACAACGTTATGTGGCCACACATGCTCGAGCACCTCCTGACGAGAGAAGACCTGTCCAGGGTGACCCAGCAACAGGTACAGCAGGTCAAACTCGGTACGAGTCAGCGACACCAGCTCGCCGTCAACAGTGACCGTACGGCTGGCCACATCCAGCCTCAAGCCATCATATCGCATGATAATGGGCTGCGGTGCCTCGTTCTCTACCGACGTGCGATTCAAGACAGCCTTCACGCGTGCCTTCACCTCCTTGAGCGAGAACGGCTTGGCGATATAGTCATCGGCACCCAGTTCAAATCCCTGAAGAATATCGCTCTCGCCGCCCAGTGCTGTCAGGAAAATGATGGGAATACCGGCCGTGGAAATGTTTTGTTTCATGCGCTTGGCGAGTTCAAACCCCGACATTCCCGGCATCATCACGTCGAGCAGCACCAGGTCATACCTTGAGATGTCCTTATTCAAGGCCTCGGCTCCCGAGCAGGCAATATCCACCACATATCCCACGCTGGTGAGATTGAACTGCAGGATCTCGCACAGGTCGCGCTCGTCATCTACCACTAATATTTGTTGCTTTTTCATATTCAGTCGCAAATTTAGTAAAAAACACCCGATGTGCCGCCAAGGTTATATTACAAACACATTACAAACGCCTTTAGACAGCCAAAACACCATTTTTTTGTCATAAATATTTACCAATTTTATTGAGGGATATCAATAATTGATTGATTTTTGTTTAAAATTACAATTATAAATGATGGGATTACGTTTAAAAGTATATAATTTTGCACCGCAATGGAGAGCATTATAGCGACATATAATCCCATTTCTCTCGACGAGATGAGCGGCATCAAGCTGATGAACCGAACCGACACCAAGTTCGTCACGACGGTTGACCGGCTCAAACTCTTGCTCCAACTCGCCCGCAACGATTACCGGGCTCAAGAGATTGATGGCAAGCGCATTGCAGCCTACTACACGGCCTACTTTGACACGCCCGACAATAACATGTACATCGTGCACCAGAACGGGCACGCCGGGCGACAGAAGCTGCGCATACGCTCCTATGTGGACTCGGGACAGAATTTCCTGGAAGTGAAAACCAAGAACAACCACGGTCGCACCAAGAAGAAACGCGTCGATATGGTGGGCTTTGACCCTAAACAGCCCGACCATGGAATCCGTTTCCTGGGCCAGGATGCACAATTCAGGAGCTATGATGTATTTCTCCACAAGCACTTGCGCTATGATCCGACGATACTCACCGAGCATCTCGAGAACCACTTCAACCGCATCACCCTGGTGAACAAGGCCAAGACCGAGCGGCTGACCATCGACTCAGGACTGTGCTTCCACAACCTCAAGACCGGAAATGACGCCGACCTGACGGGACTGGTCATCATCGAGCTCAAGCGCGACGGACTGCAGCCGTCACCCATCCTGGGCATGCTGCGCGAACTGCGCATCAAGCCTAGCGGCTTCAGCAAGTATTGCATGGGGTCGGCACTGACCAACCCGGCGTTGAAGCGCAACAACTTCAAGGAGCGCCTCAGGATGATCGAACGGATGATGAGCCGGATGAATTAACCGGCAAGACACACCACGCTATTATTAACTACCAAAAAAGAAAAGAAATGATACTTTTACAGGATTTAACAGGTCTGGAAGACGGTGCAATGGATGCCGTAAAAGGCGCCGCCTATAGTGGATCTAGCATCAACTGGTTTGATGCCGATGGCGTTATCGAGATGCTGATACGCTTCGGTTTCTTCATGGTGATGTTGTGGTTCATTGTCCACTTCCTCTACTACCGCAAGACACACCGCCGTGATTATTTCTTCACGCTCATCCTGCTGAGTGTGAGCATCTTCTTCCTCATCTACCTGCTGGGCAGCGTGAAGGTGAAAATCGGCTTCGCCCTCGGATTGTTCGCCATCTTCGGCGTGCTCAGGTACCGCACCGAGACGATACCCGTGCGCGAGATGTCTTATATGTTCGGTGTCATCAGCCTCTCGGTCATCAATGCGCTGGCCGACTCGCTGAGCGTCGTCGAACTGCTCGTCCCCAATCTGGCTATTGCCTTCCTCATCTGGCTGTTTGAGACCTTTGTGCTCAGGGGCGACATCGTGAGCAAACTGATATTGTATGACCGCATCGAACTGATTTCGCCCGAACGGCGCGAAGAACTCATTGATGACCTGCAGAAGCGCACCGGACTCGAGATCATCAAGGTGAATGTGGGCTCCATCGACTTCCTCAAGGACACCGCCATCCTCAAGATTGAATACCGCAACGACGGCAGTGGCACCAGCCACGTCAATGATACATTAAAGATACCTAAATACGAATGGCAAGAAGTAAAAGAAACCAAATAGCGGCTTTACTGCTGCTGATAACCATCCTCATCCCGACATCGTTGCACGCCGACGATGCCGGGCTTGTGGTTAGTGCCGAAGCCTCCTACAAAATTTCCAAGAAATGGAATGCGGGATTTGAAACGGAATTCCGATCGCGCAACAACTTCCGCACGGCCGACCGCGTCAGCCTGGGGCCTTCACTCAGCTACAAGGTCCTTCCCTGGCTCAAGGCCAGCGTGAGCTATAACCTGCTCATCGACAACAACCGCGAGAAAATCACCTACCAGGACGATGAGGTGAGTTACAATAACTGGCGACCCAGCTACTGGGGACTGCGGCACCGCTTCAACGTGTCACTCACGGCGAGCTACAAGATACAGCGCGTCGAGGTGAGCCTGCGTGAACGCTGGCAGTACACCTACCGTCCCTCCAAGATGATTGACAACTTCGACTTCGACGAGGGCATATGGGAAGACCACGAGGTGCGCGGCAAGGGCAAAAACGTGCTGCGCAGCCGACTGCAACTCGAGTGGGACATTCCCAAGTGTAAGTTCGACCCCTATGCGAGCGTCGAGTTCCACACGACCCGTGATCTCGAGAAGACACGTTTCATCGTCGGCGTGAACCATAGCATCAAGAAGAAGCATAACTTCAATCTCTACTATCGCTACCAACTGTCAGGATCCAGCAGCGATGAACCCAACATCCACCTGTTGGGCCTGGGTTATACGTTCAAATTCTAAAACTACCGTCACAAGCAAGATATACCGACTATGAGAAAATCGATTTATGGCATGCTGGCCGTGGCCCTGTGTGGCGTCATGACGGCGTGTGTGAATGACGATACCGACTTCAGCGACATCATCGCCGAGTATCAAGTGGAGCCCGAGAGCATCGAGCTGGACTTCACGGCCCTGAGCGAGGCACCCGATGTGCCGGTGACCGATGAGAACGATTCGGCCTATAACGACTATGTGGAGAATACCTCCTGGAACAAGGTGATGTACATCGACTTCAACGGCTCCAGCGCCACCGTCACCGGCAGTGTGGGCGGTGTCGCCGTCTCGACCAGCGGGGCCCATGTCGTCGTCACCAACCTGTCGGGACCCGTCAAGTTCGTCGTCAGCGGCGCGACCAACGACGGCTCAATCAAGTTCTACGGCGACAAGCGCTTCCAGCTACTGCTCAACGGGGCCGATATCACCAATCCCCACGGTGCCGCCATCAACAACCAGGGCAGCAAGTCGATGTATGTGGTGCTCGCCGACGGTACGGCCAACACCCTGCGTGACGGCAGCAATTATACCGTGGTCGACGAGGAGGACCAGAAGGCGGCTCTCTTCAGCGAGGGTCAAATCATCTTCAGCGGCAAGGGACAGCTCAATGTCTATGCCATCGGGCGAGGCGGCATCCGCAGCGACGACTACGTCCGCATCCGCCCCGGCGTGAACATCTATGTCAACAGCACGGCCCTTGACGGCCTGCGTGCCAACGACGGCATCATCGTTGACGGCGGCGTGGTCAATGTCGAGACGACAGGCAACGGTGCCAAGGGTGTGCGCAGTGGCGGCGTCATGAAGGTGAACGGTGGACGCATGATTGCCATCGCTGATGGCGACACCAGAATTGAGACCGACGAAGCCGGGCTCGTGGACACCACAGCGTGTGCCGCCCTCTACTGCGACACGCTGGTGACCGTTAATGCCGGAATCCTCAAGTTCAAGGCCACGGGCGACGGCGGCAAGGGACTTAATGCCAAGCACAACGTCGTGATTAACGGAGGCAAGTTCATGAGCGTTGCCATGGGAACCAACAAACTCAAGAAGGCCAAGGGCATGAAGATTGACGGCAACTTAGCCATCAACGGCGGCTACACCTACAGCTACAGCCGCCAGAGCGACCCGCTCGACGTGGCGGGCAACACATCGGTGGCCCCTGGCTACACCACCTACAAGTTATCAGTCAAGGTTTTGACAATTTCCTATTAAACCCGAATATGAGATTACAATGATGAATAGGACTTTTACTTTAGCACTTATGATACTCGTCATGGCATTGAGTGCCGGGGCGAGAACTGGCGACGTCAACGGGGACAGCGAGGTCAACATCAGCGACGTCAATGCCGTTATCGACATCATCCTCACAGGCAGCGGTGACGCTGCGGGCGATGTCAACGGGGACAGTGAAATCAACATCAGCGACATCAATGCCGTTATCGACATCATCCTGGGTGGCGACGTCGATGTGGAGATTACGCCCAAGGAAATTAACCTGGATTTCTCACCCCTTGTCGAGGGCGCCGAAACCATCCAGGACGATGAGGACGCTGCAGACTATGGCGACTTTGTCGAGAATACGTCCTGGTCAACGACCGTGAGAATCACCTTCGACGGCGAGACAGCCACCGTGACGGGTAACCCCAGTTCGGTCATCGTCGACATCAACGGTGCCCATGTGACGGTTACCAGTGCCGCCAAGCGCGTGCGCTACATCGTTACGGGAACGACCTCCAACGGCTCGCTCAAGTTCTACAGCGAGCGTAAATTCCAGCTGCAACTCAACGGTGTGGACATCACCAATCCCGATGGTGCCGCCATCAACAACCAGTGCGGCAAGTCGCTCTACCTCGTCCTCAACGAGGGCACGACCAACACCCTGCGGGACGGTGAAAACTACATCATCACCGATGAAGAGGACCAGAAGGCTGCCTTCTTCAGCGAGGGACAGATTATCGTCAGCGGCAAGGGACAACTCAACATCTACAGCGTCGGACGCCACTGCATGGCCAGCGACGACTACATCCTCGTGCGTCCCGGATGCCAACTCTACCTGAACAGCACCAGCGGACACGGCATCAAGGCCAAGGACTATGTCCACATCAAGGGAGGTGTCATCAACATGGAAATCGCCAGCGACGGTGCCAAGGGCATCAACTGCGACAGCCTCGTCAACATCACGGGCGGACGCACCACCATCATCAACACCGGAACCACCAAGGCCGAAATCGATGAGTCGGGTGAGGCCGTCACGACGACCTGTGCCGGCGTGAAAGCTGACCATAACATCACCATGACCGGCGGAACGCTCAACATCAAGTGTACCGGCGACGACGCCAAGGGCATTAACGTGACCGAACCCTTTACCTTCTCGGGTGGAGAACTCAACGTTGTCGTTACCGGCAAGCAGAACACCGTTGCCCCCAAGGGCGTGAAGTGTGACACCAACTGCAACATTCTGGGAGGCTCGTTCTACAGCTGTGCCACCCATGGCCGCGCACTCGATGTGGACGGCATCCTCATCATCGCCGACGGCTATACCACCCTCACCAACGACGATCCCCGCCTGATTGAAGTGAAGTACTAGTAATGTCAGGTAAAAACCGCAAGATGTAGGGCCTCGCCTTGGCGTGGCCACTATGAGGCAAGTGAAAACTACGAATTACGCAAATTAGTAATATTCGCGTAATTCGTAGTTTTGGGTAGAGGCGACTGCTCATTTTCAATTAGTAAAAACCTAGCGACTGATAATTGAAAACTTATTTGTACCTTTGCCGTCGGTAAAACTTGTGCAGGCCTGGGTTTCAATGACCAAGGCTTTGCCGAGTTTAAGGATAATTCTGTGACGACATGATATTGGATTCTGTGACATGGACGGCAAGTCCAGAAATATTTACGCTGGGAAAACTCGCGGTGCGTTGGTACGGACTGATGTTCGCCATCGGTTTCCTGGTGGGTTATGAGATTGTGTACCGTATTTTCCGCCACGAGGGTGCCCGCGAGAGTTGGGTGGGCAGCCTGTTCATCTATGTGGTGGTGGCCACGATTGTGGGTGCGAGGTTAGGACATGTGTTTTTCTACGACTGGTCCTATTATTCACAGCACCTGGGCGAAATCCCGAAAATTTGGGAAGGCGGCCTGGCGAGTCACGGTGGCACCTTGGGCATTATCATAGCCATCTGGCTGTATAGCCGCTATGTGACACGCAAGAACATGTTGTGGACACTTGACCGCCTAGTGGTGCCCGTGGGACTGGTAGCGGCATTGATACGCATCGGCAACCTGATGAACCATGAGATTTACGGCGGCGAGACCTCACTGCCGTGGGGATTCCGTTTTATCGAAAACGTGGGACAGTGGATGCAGGGTGCCGAACCGATATTCACGGCACCGTGTCACCCGACTCAGCTCTATGAGGCGGCTTTCTACCTGCTGACGTTCGCGGTGTGTATGCTCATGTACTGGCGATGGCGCGCACAGGAGCGTGAGGGACTAATCTTCGGCGTATTCATGCTGGGCATCTTTGTGCCGCGCTTCTTCATCGAGTATATCAAGAACGTGCAGGAACCTTGGGAGGTGGCCATGCGTGCCAACTATGGCATCGATCAGGGTCAGCTGCTGAGCATCCCGTTCATAATCCTCGGCATCTGGCTCATCATCAGGGCCATGCGCCGCCCCCGCGTGCCGCTGGAATACCCCAACCGATTTGCTGACGAGAAGAAAAAGTAAAAGAACTCATCGAGACAACTATATTTATGAAATCAAATCTCCACTACTTGATTCCCCTGCTTGCCGCACTAATGCTGGTGTGCGGCTGCAAGGGCACTTCATCCTCAACCGATAACGATAACGACTCCACCGCTATGGCAAACCCCACTGTGATGATTGACGACACCACCGTCAACGGACTCAACGTGTATTACCCGCAGTTCAGCCGCATCGACCTCGTGTGCGGCACGATGCCGTCAACACAGGATCAGAACATCGTTTTCTGTGCCGAGGCGGCATTCACCCATGAGTTGCTCGACGAGTTCGCGCACAGCAACATCGATGGTGACCACGTCAGCGGCGGCAAGCGCTACACAGGTGCCAAGTGTAAGGACAATACGGGCGCCTTCGCCTGGTTTGGCGACACAACGTGGGAATTTGTCAACGGTGAGTACAATGAATTGCTCGACAGTGTGGCCCAGGCGGGTGGTATGGGCTTCGGCCAAGCCCTCATTATCCACGACGGCGAGAGCATACGCCCCTTGTGGCGCGAAGGCGTGAACCAGTACCGCGCCCTGTGCGAGAAAGACGGACGACTGTGTATCGTTGACAGCCGCGACAAGGTTGAATATGAGAAATTTGTGGAATTACTGGAGACATTTGCACCCACCCATGCCTTATATTTAGACATGGGAGCCGGATGGAACCACTCATGGTGGCGTGATACTGACGGAAAGGTGAACGAAATCCATCCCGTAGACAAGAAATCCCGCTACTGCACCAACTGGATAACGTTTTATAAATAGACTTTAGACTTTAGACTTTAGACGTTAGACGTTAGACGTTAGACGTTAGACGCTAACCTTTAAACTTTAAACTTTAAACTTTAAACTTTAAACTTTAGTCTCTAAACTCTAAACTTCATGTTTCTAGGAGAAACATGAATGAAACACTTGCCACATCACGATGGCGGCACAACACGAGATATTGAGTGAATGCTTGGTGCCGTGTTGAGGTATCTCGATACACACGTCGCTGGCATCGACCACTTCCTGGCTGACGCCCTTCACCTCGTTACCGAACACGATGGCCACAGGCTGTTCGCGGTTGAAACTGAATTTCTCAAGACTCACACTATCGTGAACCTGCTCGATGGAACAGATGGTGTATCCCTCACGCTTGAGTTTGTCGATGGCTTCCATCGTGGTGGGGTAGTGCTCCCAGGCGACCGACTCCTCGGCACCGAGGGCCGTCTTGTGAATTTCGGGCTTGGGAGGAACGGGAGTGAAGCCGCACAGGACGATTTTCTCGATGAGGAAAGCATCGGCAGTGCGGAATACCGAACCGACGTTCATCTCGCTGCGCACATTGTCCAGCACCACCGTTACCCGCAGTTTTTCGGCGTTACGATACTCTTCCACACCCACGCGGTGCAACTCAAGCATTGATTTTTTTAATGACATAACTCTGCTGTTAAAAAATCCAGTGCACAAAGGTACAAATATTTTTTGTCATTAACCACCGGTTGGCTTGTCAACAACGATGTCAATAAGTGTTGATAATTCATCAATAAAAAATAACAAAAAACACTTGACAAATCAGAATCAACCTGGCTTATCAATCTTTTTTGAGCCACCAAAAAAGTTAGCATTTTATTTTTATTGGGATTTCAACACGGTTTTCATCAACTTTTATCAGATAAAACCACAAGAATTTATTAACTTTGCAGGTTGTTAACACCCTGTTAATAAATACCCGAAGTCGCTATGGCACAGCAAATAGCCATGTTGATAACCTATTGATAACTCAATATCGGTGTTGACAAGCGGTTATCGGATAACGAGGCTTGAAAAGTTTTCAACACAATTAACAGGCATTATTGTTGTTGTTAGATTTAAATTTTTGAAAACATTAAAAACAAAACAATATATAATATGAATGTTGAAAAAGGTTATGTCGATGAGCCCATCGAGGAGGGCATCGACCTGAGAGAAGAAATCCTGCGCCTGAAGAAGGAGCGCAACGCCATCATCATGGCACACTACTATCAGCGCGAGGAAATCCAGCAGTTGGCCGACCACATCGGCGACAGTCTGGCTCTGGCCCAGATGGCGGCCAAGACCGATGCGCCGGTCATCGTACTGTGCGGTGTACACTTCATGGGCGAGACGGCCAAGATTCTGTCTCCCGACAAGACGGTCATCGTGCCTGACCTGAGCGCCGGCTGCTCGCTGGCCGACAGTTGCCCGGCCGACGAGTTCGAGCGCTTTGTGGGTGAACATCCCGATCACACGGTCATCAGCTATGTCAATACCAGCGCTGCCGTCAAGGCCGTGACCGACATCGTTGTGACTTCCTCCAATGCCAAGGAAATCGTCGGCAGCCTTCCCGAAGACGAGAAAATTATCTTCGGCCCCGATCGTAATCTAGGCAACTACATCAACAGCATCACGGGCCGCGAAATGTTGCTGTGGGACGGCGCCTGTCACGTGCATGAGAAATTCAGCATCGAGAAACTCCTTGACCTCAAGAAGGAGCATGGCAACGCCAAAATCCTTGTGCATCCCGAGTGCCCCAAGCCCATCCGTCTCGTAGCCGACAAGGTGGGCTCGACCCAGGCCTTGCTCAACTTTGCTGTCGATGACGAGTGCCAGGAGTTTATCGTGTGCACCGAGAGCGGCATCCTCTTTGAGATGCAGCGTCGCTGTCCCGAGAAGACTTTCATTCCCGCTCCGCCCGAGGACGGCACCTGTGCCTGCAACGAGTGCGAGTATATGAAGCTCATCACGCTCGAGAAATTGTATAATTCGCTCAAGTTCATGGCTCCCACTATCGAGGTGGATAAGGATATCGCCGAGCGCGCCGTTCGACCCATTCAGCGCATGCTTGATATCTCCCGTGAATTGGGAATTATCAAGTAAATGGAATGTCGTAGCCAAGACATAATAAGTTAACTTTGTTATCATTATTAATCATTTTTAGTGTATTCAACATTATGGCACAGAACGTATTTGATTTCACCGTGAAGGATCGTCGTGGCAACGACGTGTCGTTAAACGAATACAAGGGCAAAGTGCTGCTCATCGTCAATACTGCCACCCGTTGTGGCTTCACGCCTCAATACGAGGAACTGGAGGCGTTATACAAGAATTACAAGGATCAGGGCTTTGAAATCTTGGATTTTCCCTGCAACCAGTTCGGACAGCAAGCTCCCGGCACCGATGAGGAAATCCATCAGTTCTGCACCCTGAACTTCGGCACCGAGTTTCCTCAATTCAAGAAAATCGATGTCAATGGCGAGAACGAGTCACCGCTGTACACCTTCCTGAAGGAAAAGAAGGGTTTCAACGGCTTTGACTTGGAAAACAAGATTGGTGCCTACCTGGATGAGATGTTCTCAAAGGCCGACCCCGACTATGCCAGCAAACCCGACATCAAGTGGAACTTCACCAAGTTCCTCATCGACCGCGAGGGTAATGTCGTGGAGCGTTATGAGCCCACCACCGACTGCAAGTTCATCGAGGAAGCCATCAAGCAACTCTTGTAAAAGACTTAAGAAGTAAGAACTAGAAACTATAGACTAAGGAATCAGAAACTAAAAACTAACAATGGACTATAACTATAAGGAGATAGAGAAAAAATGGCAACAGTACTGGCGTGAACATCACACCTATAAATGTGATATTGACCCCAACCGCCCCAAGTTTTATGTTCTCGACATGTTCCCTTATCCCTCGGGAGCAGGTTTGCATGTGGGACACCCGCTGGGCTATATCGCCAGTGACATTTATGCGCGTTACAAGCGCCTGAAAGGCTTCAACGTGCTCCATCCCATGGGCTATGACGCCTATGGCCTGCCTGCCGAGCAATATGCCATCCAGACGGGACAACACCCCGAAATCACTACCAATGAAAATATCGCCCGCTATCGCGAGCAGTTGGACAAGATCGGTTTCTGCTATGATTGGGACCGTGAGGTGCGCACCTGTGACCCTGTATACTACAAGTGGACACAGTGGGCCTTCCTGCAGATGTTCAAGAGCTACTACAACACCGAGCTCGACAAGGCACGCCCCATCACCGAGTTGGTAGCCCACTTTGAGAAGCACGGCACTCAGGGCTGTAATGCCCACACGTCGTGTACCGACGAGTTCACTGCCGACGAATGGAACGCGATGACCCAAGTCCAGAAGAATGACGTGCTGATGAATTACCGCATCGCCTATCTGGGTAACACGATGGTGAACTGGTGTCCCAAGTTGGGTACTGTGCTCGCTAACGACGAGGTGAGCGAGGGTGTATCGGTGCGCGGCGGTTATCCCGTCGAGCAGAAGATGATGCGCCAGTGGTGCCTGCGTGTGTCGGCCTATGCCGGACGCCTGCTGCGCGACCTGGATACCATCGAGTGGACCGAGAGCATCAAGGAGACCCAGCGCAACTGGATCGGTTACAGCGAGGGTGCCGAGATGACTTTCCCCATCGCTGACAGCGACAAGAGCCTGTTGATTTTCACCACTCGCGCCGACACCATCTTTGGTGTGACGTTCATGGTACTGGCTCCCGAGAGCATCTATGTGGACGATGTGGTGACGCCCGACCAGCGTGCCGCCGTCGATGCTTATCTCGACGAGGTGAAGCACAAGACCGAGCGTGAGCGCATGATTGAGAAGAAGGTGAGCGGTGTGTTTACCGGCAGCTATGCCGTCAACCCCATCACCAAGAAGAATATTCCCATCTACATCAGCGACTATGTACTGGCGGGATACGGCACGGGTGCCATCATGGCGGTACCGGCTCATGACAGCCGCGACTATGCCTTTGCCAAGCATTTTGACCTGCCCATCATTCCGTTGATCGAGGGTGCCGACGTGAGCGAGGAGAGTTTTGATGCCAAGGAGGGTATCATGACCAACTCGTCCAACGAATACCTGCAGTTGAATGGTCTCCAGGTCAAGGAGGCTATTGCCAAGACCAAGGAATACATTGAGCAGGAGGGTATCGGCCACGTCAAGGTAAACTACCGCCTGCGTGACGCCATCTTCAGCCGTCAGCGCTACTGGGGCGAACCGTTCCCCATCTATTATGACGAGAACAACCAGCCGCAGCCGCTTGACGAGAGCAAGTTGCCGCTGCAGCTGCCCGAGGTGGACAAGTTCCTGCCCACCGAGACGGGCGAGCCGCCTCTGGGCCGCGCCAAGAATTGGGTGACCACCGAAGGTTATCCCCTGGAGTTGAACACGATGCCGGGATTCGCCGGTTCGTCGGCCTATTACCTGCGTTATATGGATCCGCACAACCAGGAGGAACTCGTCTCTCATGAAGCCAATGATTATTGGCGCCAGGTGGACCTCTATGTGGGTGGTACCGAGCATGCTACGGGTCACTTGATTTACAGCCGTTTCTGGAACAAGTTCCTCTATGACTACAATTATGTCTGCGAGGCCGAGCCGTTCCGCAAACTCGTCAACCAGGGCATGATTCAGGGTCGCAGCAACTTTGTTTACCGCATCAAGGAATCCAACAAGTTTGTCTCGCTCAACCTCAAGGATCAGTATGACGTGTCGCCCATCCATGTGGATGTGAACATCGTGCATACCGATGCCTTGGATATCGAGAAATTCCGCGAGTGGCGCCCCGAGTTCAAGGATGCCGAGTTCATCCTCGAGAACGGCAAGTACATTTGCGGCTGGGCTATCGAAAAGATGTCCAAGTCGATGTACAACGTTGTTAATCCCGACGATATCGTGGACCGCTTCGGTGCCGACACGCTGCGTCTCTATGAGATGTTCCTGGGTCCCGTCGAGGCCAGCAAGCCCTGGGACACCAACGGCATCGACGGTGTGAACCGCTTCCTCAAGCGCCTGTGGGCACTGTTTTACAAGGGTGACACCATGCAACTCACCGACGAGAAACCCAGTGCCGAAGCGCTCAAGTCGCTGCACAAACTCATCAAGAAGGTGAGCGGTGACATCGAGGCCTTCAGCTACAACACGTCGGTGGCAGCCTTCATGATTTGCGTCAACGAGTTGACGGCCATGAAGTGCCGCTCGCGCGAGATTTACGAGCCGCTGGTAGTGCTGCTCGCACCGTTTGCACCCCACATTTCCGAGGAACTGTGGCACGTGCTGGGACACGACACCACCGTGTGTGACGCCCAGTGGCCCACATGGAACGAGGACTACCTCAAGGAGTCGACGGTGAAATATGCCGTATCGTTCAACGGCAAGCCCCGCTTCACCATCGAGGTTCCCGCCGACGCCGACGAGGAGCAGGTGAAGCAACTCGCCCTCACCGATGCCGGTGCCGAGCGTTGGCTCGACGGCAAGCAACCCAGGAAGATTATCTTCGTTAAGAATAAGCTTGTCAATATCGTCGTGTAACTAATTGTATAGCTACGAATTACGCGGATTAACGAATGAATGGATTCGGTCAATTCGTGTAATTCGTAGTTTTTTAGTTTGATCATAATGATGAAAAAGATAGTTTTTGCCACGAATAATGCGCACAAGCTGCAGGAACTGCGGCAGATGCTGGGGGAGCGCTACGAGATTTTGGGTCTCGCCGACATCGGTTGTCACGAGGATATCCCCGAAACTGCCGATTTCATCGAGGAAAATGCCCAAATCAAGGCCCGCTTTGTCAAGGATCATTACGGCTATGACTGCTTCAGCGATGACACCGGGCTGGAAATCGACGCCCTGAACGGCGAACCGGGAGTACACTCGGCACGCTATGCCGGTCCCGGGCATGACAGCGAGGCCAACATCGACAAGGTGCTCAGCAAACTCGATGGGGTGACCGACCGCACAGCGCGGTTCCGCACCGCCATTGCCCTCTTGCAGGGCGACGAGATGCACCTGTTCGAGGGCCAGGTCGAGGGTGTTATCCTCACCGAGCGTCATGGTACGGGAGGTTTCGGCTACGACAGCATTTTCCAACCCGTTGAAGGTGACGGCAGCACGTTTGCCCAGATGTCACCCGAGGAGAAGAACCGCATCAGCCATCGTGGACGCGCCGTGGCAAAACTTGTGGAATTTCTCAATAGAGAGAACTGAAGTCTAATAATCCGGGAACTGTGAAAGCCTTTGCCATATACCGTTTGCCGCACGCCAGCCAATGCACGCTGGTGGGCCAGGATGGTATGCCGGTTTCACTGTCATCCTTGAGTGAATTGACGGGTAAAGAGAGTGGTTTCCTGATATCACCGTTCTCGATGGACGAGTCATCGGCCATCGTGTTGTTGCAACCTGATGAGGTACGGCAACTGGCTCCCGATCAAGTGGCTGGAATGGATGATTTGCCCTTTCATTCAGCCGATGGCAAATTGACCGTTTCGCCTTGTTCCAGAGAGACCTACCACGATGATTTTTCCCGATTTCATCGGGCTTTTTCCGAAACGGGCATCCAAAAACTGGTGCTCGCGCGTAGTGAGGATTTTGACCGAAAAGGTTGTCATCCTGCCGAGCTGTTTGCCCGTGCGTGCCAGTGTTATCCCGAGGCTTTTGTGACGCTTTTTTCGGCACCGCAATGTGGCACGTGGCTGGTGGCTTCGCCCGAGGTATTGCTCTTGAGGGACTCGGTCCAGTGGCACACGATGGCGCTTGCCGGAACGATGCGCTATGCCGACCACTTGCCGCAATGGAGCGACAAGAATGTCCGTGAGCAGGGTTATGTGACCCGCTATATCAAGGCTTGTCTGGACCGTTACAGCGACGATGTGTCCCTGACGGGTCCTTACACCAAACGCGCTGGAAGCTTGGTTCACCTGTGCACTGATTTCTCATTCAACTTGTCTCCTGATGTCCGCCTGGGTGACGTCCTCGATGCCATGCATCCCACGCCCGCCGTGTGTGGACTGCCTAAGGAGGAAGCCTTGCGGTTTATTCTTGATAATGAGAGTGTTGACCGTGATTATTACAGTGGCTTTTCCGGACCGTTGAATTTGGAGGGTCAAACGTCCTTCTTTGTTTCGTTGCGCTGCATGCGCATCATCGGCGACCGTTATCGCCTGTTTGCCGGCGGCGGCATTCTGCCCGAGAGTGACGAGTCGCTCGAGTGGGAGGAGACCGAGGCCAAGATGCAGACCATGTTATCGTTAATTGGTTAATTGACTATGCGTTACAGCGATAAGGAAAATATCAATATCTTGTGTGCCGTGCTGTTGGGCCACGGCGTGAACCATGTCGTGGTGTGCCCCGGTTCACGCAACGCGCCCATCGTGCACAACTTCAACGAGTGCCCGCCGATGAATTGCTATCCCGTGACTGACGAGCGCAGTGCGGGATTTTTTGCCCTGGGCATGGCCGAGCAACTAGAGAAACCCGTCGCCGTGTGTGTGACCTCGGGAACGGCGTTGCTTGATCTGGCTCCGGCGGTTGCCGAGGCCCGTCATCGCCACCTACCGCTCATCGTCATCAGTGCCGATCGTCCGATGGCCCACATCGGCCAGCAGATGGGCCAGACCATCGATCAGCCGGGCGCCTTGTCGCGTTGGACATTGGCAGATGTTAACCTGGTCGAGCCTCATGACGAACTCACGCGGTGGCACTGCAACCGCATGGCCAACGAGGCCTTGCTGGCGGCCCGACGCGGGGGTCCTGTACACATCAACGTCCCCTACGACGAGCCGTTGTTTAACTTCACTGTGCCTGAATTACCCAATGAGCGCATTATCAGTAGGTTACCTGCACATGTGGATATTGATAATTTGGCATCCCATCTGGCGCCTGCCATCCACGCCGAACGCCCCATGCTGGTTATCGGTCAGATGACGCAGGGCTGCGTCCCCAATGAGGTAATAAAAAATCTTTCGCCGTGTTTCGCTGTGCTGGCCGAGGCATTGGGAGCCAGCGGTGGCGGTGTCCCCTATGACGAGGTGTTGCCGCTGGTTGAGGCGAATGCCGATTTCAAGCCTGATTGTGTCATCTACATGGGTGGTACGCTTGTGAGCAAACGCCTGAAGGCCTACCTGCGCCAGTTGGAGGGTGTGCCCATGATAGAGGTGAGCGAGGATGGCGAGATACACGACACCTTTGGCCATCTGAGCCAGGTAGTTACCTGCCATCCGACGGATGCATTACAAGCGCTCGTCAAGTTGGTTGAAGGGGTAAAAGAAGCCAAGCCCTTTGCCCAGCGCTGGAATCATGCACTGGACAAGGCAAAGCGCTATTTTGACGCGTTGAGGCCCGATTTCTCACAGATGCTGGCGGTGAAGTTGGCTTTACAGTCGGTTCAGGAGTCTGAATTGCCTTATATACTGCATTTTGCCAACAGTCAGCCCGTCCGTCTGGCCAATCTGTTCTCCCGCTGGCATGTGCGTTGCAATCGCGGCGTGAACGGCATCGAGGGAACCGTGTCGGCTGCAGCGGGATGTGCCGCAGTCGTCGGCGACCGTGTCTTGTGCGTCACCGGCGACCTGAGTTTCTTCTACGATCAGAATGCCTTGTGGAACAAGAACTTGGGCGGCAATCTGCGCATACTGCTGCTCAACAACGGTGGCGGAGGCATCTTCGCCGGTCTCAAGGGCCTGGAAGCCTCGCCCGCTCGTGACAACATGATTGCCGGAGGCCACGCGACCCATGCCCAGGGTTGCTGCGACCAGCATGGTGTGGAATACCGCGCCGCTCATGGCAGCGAGGACCTGTATAAGGGCATCTCGTGGCTGGTTCAGGACGACAGCGACCGCCCGCGCCTGCTCGAGGTGGTCACCACCGTCGAGCGCGACCGCCGTGTCTGGCAACAAGCGATAGAATCATCAACAATCTGAGAAACTAGATACTTTTATCTTAATTATTTATGGCAACTAGAGAATGGAAAAAGATAGAGGGTTTCGACTTCAAGGAAATCCTGTTTGAAAAGTATGACCGCATCGCCAAGATCACCATCAACCGCGAGCGTTACCGCAACGCTTTCACGCCGTTGACGACGTGGGAGATGTCCCAGGCCTTTAACCATTGCCGTGATGCAGCCGATATTCGTGTCGTACTGCTCACGGGAGCGGGCGACAAGGCCTTCTGCTCCGGTGGTGACATGCATGTCAAGGGACGTGGAGGATATATCGACGGCGAGGGTGTGCCCCGCCTGAGCGTGCTCGACGTCCAGATGCAGATTCGCCGTTTGCCCAAACCCGTTATCGCTATGGTCAACGGTTATGCCATCGGCGGCGGCCATGTGCTGCATGTGGTGTGCGACTTGACGATCGCCAGCGAGAACGCCATCTTCGGCCAGACGGGACCCAAGGTGGGCTCGTTTGACGCGGGATTCGGCTCGTCCTATCTGGCCCGCATCGTGGGACAGAAAAAGGCGCGCGAAATCTGGTTCATGTGCCGCCAGTACACTGCCCGCGAGGCCGAGCAGATGGGCATGGTCAACAAGGTCGTGCCGCTGGAGCGACTCGAGGACGAGTGTGTCGAGTGGGCTCAGACGATGATGGAGCGCTCGCCGCTGGCCCTGCGCATGATCAAGATGGGTCTCAACGCCGAACTCGACGGACAGGCAGGCATCCAGCAACTGGCCGGCGACTGCACCATGCTCTACTACTGCCTTGACGAAGCTCAGGAGGGCGGCAAGGCCTTCCTCGAGAAGCGCAAACCCGATTGGGACCAGTATCCCTATTTCCCCTGATAACCATGGGCCGCTACCATATCGACATCACCACCCGCACGTTTCATTTCAAGGAGCCGGCGGGCACTTCGCGCGGTGTTTACACCACGCGTGTGAGCCGCTTTGTCCACCTTACGTGCGATGACCTGCCGGGCATCGTCGGGGTGGGGGAATGCGCACCGCTGCCCCATCTCAGTTGTGACGACCTGCCCGACTATGACACGGTGCTGCGTCATCATTGCGACGATGTGTGCGCCCGTGGCGGTATTGATATCGATGCCCTGCGCGACTGTCCGTCGATGCTTTTCGGACTCGAGACGGCATGGAATCAACTCCACCGTGGAGGCTCTACAGCCTTGTCCGACACGCCGTTTGCCCGTGGCGAGGAAGGCATTCCCATCAACGGCCTGGTGTGGATGGGCAATTTCGACACGATGTGCCGGCGTCTGGAACTGAAACTCAATCAAGGCTTCTCGTGTGTGAAAATCAAGATAGGAGCCATCGATTTTGACGATGAAATGGCCCTGATTCGTCGTTTGCGCGACCGATACGGCAGCGACAGCATCGAGTTGCGTGTGGATGCCAACGGGGCCTTCACGCCCGACGAGGCCATGGACAAACTCACGCGCCTGGCCGCACTCGGCATCCATTCCATCGAGCAACCCGTCAGGGCAGGACAGTGGCAGCAGATGTCCCGCCTGTGTGAGGCTTCTCCGCTTCCCATCGCCCTGGACGAGGAACTCATCGGCGTGAATACCCTGGAGCGCAAGCGCCAGCTGTTGGACACCATCCGTCCCCGTTACATTATCCTCAAGCCCTCGCTGCACGGCGGTGTGAGCGGCTGTCGCGAGTGGATAGCCCTGGCTCGCGAGCGCGGCATCGGCTCGTGGATTACCAGCGCCCTCGAGAGCAATGTGGGCCTCAATGCCATCGCCCACCTGGCCGCCGAGTGCTATGGCCCGGCTATCTCCATGCCTCAGGGCCTGGGGACGGGTCAGCTGTTCACCGACAACATCGACACGGTACCCATCGCCATCCGTGGCGACAAACTCTGGTATCTGCCATGACGGTTGAGGACTTCATCGCGCAGTGGCTGGATGATAGCGACACGATTGAGGTGACCACCAGCGGCTCGACGGGCACCCCTCAGGTGATGCGCGTCGAGAAACGGCGCATGATGGCCAGCGCGCGTGCCACCTGCGACTTCCTGGGGTTACAGACCGGCGACACGGCCCTGCTGTGCATGAGCGTGGATTATATCGCGGGCAAAATGATGGTCGTCAGGGCACTTGAACGCGACCTGCGGCTCCTGACGGTCGAACCGTCGAGCCATCCCCTGTCGGTGCCCGAAATATCCGATGAAATGGGCAAAAACGGGCTGGATTTTGCCGCTATGGTGCCTATGCAGGTGTATAGCACGCTGCAGGTGCCCCGCGAGCGGGAACTCTTCGCCCGCATCCGTCACCTCATCATCGGCGGCGGTCCCCTGGATGCGGCACTCGAGGAACAGCTCAGGGACTTTGAGGGCGCCATCTGGCATAGCTACGGCATGACCGAGACGCTGTCACACATTGCCCTGCGCCGCGTGAGCGGTAAAGACGCTTCGCCTTGGTTCACGCCCTTGCCTGGGGTGACCCTCACTACCGATAGCGACCAATGCCTTGTCATCGATGCACCGCATCTGAATCCCGAACCGCTGGTGACACGCGATATCGTGGAGATGGAACCTGGCACACAGCGCTTTAAGGTGCTGGGACGCCGCGATAACGTCATCAATACTGGCGGCATCAAGGTGCACATCGAGCAGTTGGAGCAGGCACTCGCACCGCACATCAATCGGCCTTTTCTCATCACCAAATGCCCCGACGACAAGTTCGGCGAAATCGTCGTCATGCTTCTGCAAGGCATCGACGCCGATGTGGCCGCCGCGCAGGCCGCTTGCGAGCACCATCTGCCCAAGTATGCCCGTCCCAAGTGCATCTTCCTTGTCCCCGCCTTGCCCATGACGGCTACCGGCAAACCCGCCCGTGCCCGCGCCGCCAACCTCGCCCAATCCCTACTTTAAGCGGCATCTTCTTCAAGTCTCAAAAAGGTGATGCAAGATGGCCGTAATGAGGTTTATTTTGGGGATGTTTTTTGTTTTTTTGAAAAAAGGATTTAACTTTGTCGGTCTTAATCAGTCTAAAGGACAAAATAACAACTTTTTAAGGAGGACAGAAAAATGAAAAAGTTCAGATTATACATCACGGCGCTGGTGCTGGTCCTGGCTGGCATCATGGCGACAGGAGCCGAGGCACAGGTGCTGCGCGATGCCGACTATAACAGCATCGGCCGCATCAACGGCAACGGCGTGGTCCGTAACGAGGCGGGCCGCTCGGCTGGCTCGTTTGACGCCGACGGCACCGTGCGTGACGTGTCGGGACAAGCGGTGGGTGTGATCAAGCAGCTCGAGATTTTTGACATGGCTGGCACCCGCATCGGCTACATCAACACCGACGGCACCGTGCGTGACGGCGAGAGCAACGTGCTTGGTTACATCAACATCAACGACGGCAAGGTGACCGACGCCCAGAAGCAGACCATCGGCTTTGCCCGCGGTGTGCGCGTGGACTGGATTGCCTGCTACTACTTCTTCCACATGTTCGGACAGTGACGTTTAGGCGATGAAACGCTTCATGCTTGCATTGGCTATTGTGCTATTCGTGGCCAATAGTCTTTTTGCGCAGTTGCCACCCGACTCGGTGCTGCGTCGCTATGCCGCCGGAATGCTCATGGTGGGCTTCAAGGGCGACAGCGTGACTGCCGACTGCGATGCGGCGCGCTATGTGCGTGACCTCAAGGTGGGTGCTGTTGTGCTGTTTGACATCGACCTGACGGGTGACGCCACCCTCGGGTCGCGCAACATCACCAGCAAGGAACGCCTCACGCGCATGACCGCCCAGCTGCAGGCATGGGCCGATTATCCGCTACTCATCGCCACCGATCAGGAGGGAGGCAAGGTGGCGCGCCTCAAGACGCGCTACGGTTTCCAGCCGACGGTAACTGCCGAATACCTCGGCACCGTCGATAACGAGGACACCACACGCTACTATGCCTCAAGGCTCGCCCGCGAGATGCGCGAGGCAGGCGTGAACGTCAACCTGGCGCCCGTGGTCGATGTGCTCAACCACGACTGCGCCGCCGTGGGACACTACAACCGCTGCTTTTCGGCCGAGACCGACGTGATTGTCCGCCATGCCGGATGGTTCATCGACGAGTGCCGCCGTCAGGGTGTGTTGTGTACCCTCAAGCATTTCCCCGGCCACGGCAACGCCATCAGCGACTCGCACTATGGCTTTGTGGATGTCACCGATGCCTGGACCCCGCGCGAGCTGGAGCCGTTTGCCCGACTCATCGACGCCGGCCAGGCCGACCTGGTGATGACGGCCCACCTGTTCAACCGCCACATCGATGCCGACTATCCCGCCACGCTGTCCTCCAAGACCATCAACGGCCTGCTGCGCGGGCAGATGGGTTTTGACGGCATTGTAGTCACCGACGACCTGTACATGCAGGCCATCCTGGACAACTACAGCATCGAGACCGCGCTTGAACTGGCCATTAACGCGGGGGCCGACCTCATCTGTGTGGGCAACAACATCAACACGGGATATGAAGCCGACCGCCCCTACAGGCTCGTGGACATGATTGTCAACCTGGTCAAGCAGGGGCGCATTCCCTGGCAACGCCTGCAGGAATCCCGCCAGCGGGTGCTGAGAATTGTAGAAACGCAAAATCTTGCGTCTTAATGGAATATGCAAAATCTTGCGTCTAAGTAAATTTGAAATATAATTTTTAGGATATAATATAATTGATTATGAAAAAGATACTGTTTTTCGCTTTAATCGCCTTGTGTGTCGCCACGGCTTTCGCCGACGATAAGAACCCCGGCAAGAAGCCGCCGCGTCCCCGCAGTGCCAGGCCCGCAAAGCCCATCGTCATGCCTCCCTCGCTCAAGCCGGGTGACAAAATCGCCATCATCTCGCCCGCCAGCACCCCATCCGCCGATAATCCCGAGAAGGCAGCCGAGACGCTGAGAGCCTGGGGCTTCGTTCCCGTCATCGGCTCTCATGCGCTGGATTCTTACCATGGCTATGCCGGAACCATCGCACAGCGTTGCGCCGATTTGAATTGGGCTCTCTATGATCCTGAAATCAAGGCTATTGTGTGCACGCGTGGCGGTTACGGCTCGTCGATGCTGCTGGGCCCGATGCGTCGTGACGACTTCGCCAAGAATCCCAAGTGGATTGTGGGCTACAGCGACATCACCGCCCTGCACAGCGCCATGGTGACGAGCGGCGTGATGAGCCTCCATGCCAACATGGGCGGAGCGCTGGGTTCGCGCGGTAAGGACGACCCCGTCAACCAGATGCTGCTCAACGTGCTCACGGGCACGCTTCCCGCCTATGAAGTGCCTGCCCACCCGCTCAATGTGGCGGGCAAGGCCGAGGGCATCGTCATTGGCGGCAACATGGCCGTGTTCACCAACATCAGCGGCAGCGGCCAGTGGGACTTCCTGGACCGCAGTCAGATCATGTCCCGCGACGTCATCCTCTTCTTTGAGGACGTCAGCGAGAGCATCCCGCGTGTCAACAGCATGCTGCAGGCGCTGCGCCTCAAGGGCGTGCTCAATCACGTCAAGGGCATTATCGTGGGACGATTCACCGAGTATGAATCACGCGACGGCTACAACGACATGAACGAGATGCTCAACGAGACCCTTGGCGGCCTGGGCATTCCCGTATGCTATGATTTCCCGGCCAGCCACGACGAGGAGTGGAACTACCCGATGATCGAGGGCTGTAAAGCCGAACTCATCGTGACCACCGATGGCGTCTCACTCACCTTTGTGAATGAGAATGAGGAGACGGCCACCGAATAAGGTGCTGATATCGTTTTTGATACCCCATTTTAACTACTCCCCTGCACGATGACTAGGAAAGATAAACTGTTGCTACTGGCGATTGTGGCGGTGCTGCTGATTGTGGCGGCACACGCCTTCCTGTCGGTGGACGTTGTGCGGCATGGCAGCAAGGTCATCTCACGCGTCGAACTCAAGAACCTCGATCCTGCCAACAACGGCATCAATATTGAGGTCACACAACCCTGGTACAATCCTAAAAAGGAACTGGCGTTCAACGTCGGCGACCCCGACGAACGCGATTTCGACCGATTTGATGTCACCAGGTGCCTGCTCCAGTGCGCCCAGGAACTCGGACAGCGTGATTTCAGCCGCATCTACCTGTGCAACAAGGGCGACCGGCTTTATTACATCAATGCCGACGACTTCAAGCAACTGGGCGAGCAATACAAGAACGGCGAGACGATTAACACGCTCAGCCTCTATGTGAAGCTGCCTCGGGTGACCTACACCCTCAACGACAGCCTCGCCTTTCCCGAGCACCCGGGCATGTTGGGCTCCATCAACGATGCCCAGGACTGGAACACAATGATGTCCAACCTGTTGCGTTAACGACCGCACCACTCAGGCTTATGACACATCGCCTTTTGGGTCCTTTTTTGGACACAACGATTTTGTCGCCTTTAGGGCGATAAACGTTCAGGTTATGTATAGGGTGGGGGATTACTGCTGGCCTGTGCCCCATAGGAGTTTCTGGCGCAGCGTGCGGGCAAAGTTGTTCCCCTCGAGTTGCACCACGCGGGCACAATAGGGCGCGCGGGCGATGGTCAGCGTCGAGCCCGTCGGGCACAGGGTCACTTCACCATCGATACTCACCTCGTAGTGTTTTGCCCGCGAGTAGGTGCGGACGGCGATTTCGCTGTCGTCGCGAACCACCAGCGGACGCATCGTCAGCGAGTGCGGCGAGATGGGGGACAATACCAGGCACGACGTCGTCGGCTCCAGTATCGGGCCGCCGACGCTCATGTTATAGGCCGTCGAGCCCGTCGGCGTGCTCACGATCAGGCCGTCGCCCCTGTAGGTCGTGAGTTCATGGGAGCACAGCCGTGTTTCCATGTCGAGCATCGACGAGGTCTCGTGCCGCAGGATGGCCACCTCGTTGAGTGCCCACGGGTGCTGAATGAGGGTGGCATCACACGCCACCTGCAGCATCGTGCGCTCCTCGATGCGGTAATGCCCGGCCAGCACCTCGTCCAGCACGCCGCTCTGGCGGTCCAGGTTGCCGGCTGTCAGGTAACCCAGGTGGCCCAGGTTCACCCCCAGGATGGGCATGCCCTGGCGCGACACCCACATCACCGTCGTCAGGAACGTGCCGTCGCCGCCCAGCGACAACGCCATGTCGGCCTCGGGCACCGCGTCGGCGTCAAACGACGACACACCCTCCAACTTGCCGGCCCCGCACAGGTAGCAGTAGAAATCTCGCTCCACGGCCACGTCGATACCGCGCTCGGTCAGATGGCGGACAAACTCCTGCACCTGGGCGATGTCTCCCTGCTGATAGGTGTTACCGAATATCACAAATCTCTTCATGACGGCAAAGATAATACTTTTTTGGATTTTACGTTATTTAGGTATCAGGTTTTAGGTGACAATCACCTGTTGCTCTAGCTTGATGTCGTGTCCTCGCCGTTAATATCAAAACCCTAAAGACCCTAAAAATTGGTTAATTTCGGGCATTAGAATGGTGAGGTTTCAAAGATTATGAGTAATTTTGCCGTTTAGTACACGATTAAACTATAAAAACCGAAATAAAACCAATATTTTTTTCACAACAGAGTAACGATGAAGAAGTACAAGCTCATCAACAACACGCTGGGATGGCTCATCTTTTTGGTGGCAGCGGTGACTTACCTGCTGACCATCGAGCCGACAGCCAGCTTCTGGGACTGCCCGGAGTTTATCGCCCAAGGTTTTAAGACCGAAATTGGTCACCCGCCCGGCAACCCGATTTTTATTCTTGCCGCCAATTTCGCCAGCAAGTTTGCCGGCGGTGACGTGATGGCTGTCGCCAAGTGCGTCAACGCAATGTCGGCAATCTTCAGTGCGCTGACGATCCTGCTGCTTTTCTGGTCCATCACCCACCTGGTGAAGAAACTCGTCGTTAAAGACGGCGAGGAGGACAAGATGACGCTCACGCAGTATCTGGTGGTGATGGGTAGCGGTATCTGCGGTGCCCTGGCCTACACCTGGAGTGACACTTTCTGGTACAGTGCCGTTGAGGCCGAGGTTTATGCCTTCTCGTCGTTATGCACGGCGCTGGTATTCTGGCTCATCCTCAAGTGGGAGAACAGGGCCGACGAACCTAGCAGCGACCGCTGGATTGTGCTGATAGCCTATGTGCTGGGCGTGTCGCTGGGTGTGCACCTGCTCAACCTGCTGTGCATCCCCGCCATCGCGCTGATTTTCTATTATCGCCAGTGCCGTTCCCACGGCAAGGACTCGACGGTGAAGGGTTCGCTCCTGACGCTGCTCGTGTCGTTTGTCATCGTGGGCCTAATTCTGTACGGTCTGGAGCCTGGATTCGTCGAGATGGGTCAGAAGTTTGACCTGTTCTTCGTCAACACGCTGGGCATGTCGTTCAATTCGGGTGTGCTGGTTTATGCCATCGTGCTGCTGGCCGCTCTGGCTTGGGCGCTGTGGGAACTCTACAGCAACAAGAGCGACTTCCGCATCAAGTTGTCGTTTGTCGTGGCCATCCTGTTGTCAGGTATGCTGCTGCTGGGCGACGGCATCGTGATTCCCCTGGTGCTGTTCATCGGCCTGTGCGTTTATATGTTCCGCTTCTGCCAGAAGGTTCCCGTGCGCGTGCTCACCAATATCGTGTCGTGCATCATGGTGATCTTCATCGGCTTCAGCTGCTATGCGCTGATTCTTATCCGCAGCTCGCAGAACACCCCGCTCGACGAGAACTCGCCCAACAACACGTTTGCTCTGGCCAAGTACTTGAGCCGCGAGCAGTATGGCGAGACGCCGCTGTTGTATGGCCGCACGCTCTATAGCGACATCATGTATCAGGAGTCGGATAACGGTACCATGCAGCCCGCCGTCAAGGAGGGTCCGATGCAGTATGCCCCCGAGGTGAAGTCCTCGCCCGACGAGCCCGACCACTACAAGGAACTGGGCACTAAGAAGACCTATCGTTACAGCCCCGAGCAGAATATGCTCTTCCCGCGCATCCATGACGACAAGCATGAGCGCGAGTATATCGACTGGCTCGGCATGCAGGGTACTCAGGTACAGGCCACAACACGCCTCGACAGTGAAGGCAACCCGGCAGGTACCGAGACCAAACTCAAGCCGACGATGATGGAGAACCTGCGCTTCTTTGTGGACTACCAGTTGAACTACATGTACTGGCGCTACTTCATGTGGAACTTCTCGGGACGCCAGAACGATATCCAGGGCATGGGCGAAATCACCCACGGCAACTGGATCTCGGGCTACTCGTTCATCGATAATCCGCGACTGGGCGACCAGAGCCTGCTGCCCGACGACCTGGGCAAGGGCAACAAGGGTCACAACGTGTTCTACATGCTGCCGCTGCTCATGGGCCTCATCGGCCTCTTGTGGCAGGCCTACCGCGGACGTCGCGGCATCGAGCAGTTCTGGGTGGTATTCTTCCTGTTCTTCATGACGGGTATCGCCATCGTGCTCTACCTGAACCAGACGCCCAGCCAGCCGCGTGAGCGTGACTATGCCTACGCTGGTTCGTTCTATGCCTACAGCATCTGGATCGGTATGGGTGTTGCCGGACTGTGGAGCTTTGTGATGTGGGCACTCCGCAAGAAGGGCAAGAAGGCTGCCAAGGGCGAGGCCACCGTGGCTACCGATGGTGGCTACCGTGGTGGCGCAGCTGTTGCTGTGGCCGCTTGTGCCGCTCTCATCGGTCTGGCAGTGCCCCTGCAGATGGTAAGCCAGACGTGGGATGACCACGACCGCAGCGGACGTTCAGCGGCTCGTGACTTCGGCCGCAACTACCTGTCGAGCGTGGCCCCCAACGGTATCATCTTCTGCAATGGTGACAACGACACCTTCCCCCTGTGGTATCTCCAGGAGGTGGAGGGCTACCGCACCGACGTGCGTGCCGTGAACCTGAGTTACCTGGCTACCGACTGGTACATCAGCCAGATGCAGCGTGCGGCCTATGAGTCCGCTCCGCTGCCCATGCTGGCCGACAAGAATACCTACGCCTATGACGAGCGCCAGTTCTGCTACTTCATGCAGCCCGACCTGACGCCCACCGAGGCCCTCAAGTCGCTCGCTCAGGTCTATGGCCCCGATAGCAAGAACAACCCCTACGGCATGAACGAAATCCGCTATCCGCGCGTTTACATGCCCGTCGATGCCGACCAGGCCATCAAGGCTGGTATCGTGCGCGCCGAGCAGCGCGACATGATCGAGCCGTCGATCAACTTGGACCTGCAGCGCATGGGTGCTGGCATGAGCGCCAGCCAGTTGATGTCGTTCGACATGATTGCCAGCAGCATCGCACAGGGCTGGAATCGTCCCTGCTACTTCGCCATGACGGTGCCCGACAGCTACTATCTGGGACTGACTCCCTATCTGCGTCTGACCGGTCTGGCCTATCAGGTGACCCCCATCAACGCCGACAATCATCGTGGCGACATGGGTGTATCGACCGACGTGATGTATGACAACGTGGTGAATAAGTTCCTGTGGGGCGGTTTGGATACCGCCAAGCCCGGTGAGATTTACCTTGACGAGACCATCTGCCGCATGGTGACCACCATGCGCAGCGCTCTGCTTGACCTGGCATCCAGCTTGACCAACGAGGCTCAGCTTGCCGATCAGGAACAGCTGCCCGTTCCCGAGGGCATGACCCGTGAGGCCTATGTCGCCGACCGCTACAAGAAGGCACGCACCATCCTTGACCTGATGATGACGAAGTTGCCGACGTCAATCTGCCCGTTCACTGTTCAGATGGGTGGTCAGGTGGCCCGCAACTACTACAACTTGGGTAAGGCCAGCGGCGACAGCACCTGTGTGGCTCGCAGTAAGGAAATCCTCGAGGGTGAGCTGCTGCGTTATGCCGGTTACCTGCGTTTCTACCAGACGCTGAGCACTTCGCAGTATGAGCGCCTGACAACCACCGACAAGTATATCGACCAGCAGTATCTGCTCGACATGATGAGCAATTATGGCAGCTGGTTCGGTGACAAGGAGTATGAGGTTGTGGCCCAGAAGCTCGTCAATGCAGGTGTCAATATGGACCGTCTGCAGTCCTATCAGAAGGCCTATGAGCAGCAGATGATTCGTCAGATGCAGGCTCAACAGGCTGCCGCGAACCAAGAATCCTCGGCCAGCCTGGAGGAGGTACTGGGCAATTGATGTTCAACCAACGGGTTTTGAATCGTGTTAGTTGAGCGTCCGCCCCTGCTTTACAGAATGATTTTCCCCGAGACCGTGTGGCGCATCCACAAGCGCGACCACACGGTCTATTTGACGTTTGACGACGGACCCATCCCCGAGGTCACCCCATGGGTGCTCGACACGCTGGACCGTTACGGCATCAAGGCGACCTTCTTCATGGTCGGGGAGAACGTTGAGCGCCATCCCGAATTGCTCGAGGAGGTGAGACGCCGGGGGCACTCGGTGGGGAACCACACGATGAGCCACCTGCAGGGCGCACACGTGGGAACGAAGCACTATCTGCACAACGTCTTCCGCGCCAACGAACTCATCGGCAGCACGCTTTTCCGTCCGCCTCACGGTCTGCTGCGCTGGGGACAGTCCAAGGTGCTGCGTTCACGCTTCGCCATCATCATGTATGACCTGGTGACGCGTGACTACAGCCGCAAGCTCACTGGCGAGCAGGTGCTGGCCAACGTCAAACGCTATGCCCGCAACGGCTCGATCATCGTCTTTCACGACTCGTTGAAGGCCGAGAAAAACATGAAATATGCCCTGCCTAGGGCCATCGAGTGGCTGCAGGAGCAGGGCTACAAATTTGATGCAATCCCCGAGCATTGACATAGCATCACAGATTAAATCCCAGGCCGCTAGCCTGGGATTTGACGCTTGTGGCTTTGCCGCGGCAGTCCCTGTTGACGACGACGCGGTATCGCGTTATGACCGGTGGATTGAACAGGGCCATCACGGTTGCATGCAGTGGGCTGCGGGACACCGCGACCTGCGCCGCGACCCGTCGATGCTGCTCGAGGGGGCACAGACTGTGATTTCGCTGGCCTTGAACTACTATCCCGCCCGTTTTCAGCCCCCTGGCACCCTGCGCGTCGCCTATTATGCCTATGGGCGTGACTATCACGAGGTGTTGCGGGAAAAATTGACCGAATTGGCCCATTTCATCGAACAAATCACCCATTGCACCACCCGCCCGTGTGTGGATTCTGCCCCCATTCGCGAGCGCTATTGGGCACAGCAGGCCGGTGTCGGTTTCATCGGCCTCAACAACTGCCTCATCATCCCTGGCAAGGGGTCATTCTTCTTTTTGGGAGAAATCGTCACCACGGCGCAGCTGCCGCCCGACGAGCCCTGCACGATGACCTGTGGCGAGTGCGGCAAGTGCGTCGCAGCGTGCCCCACGGGTGCCATGAACCGTCATGGCGCGGTCGATGCCTCGCGTTGCCTGTCGTGCCTGCTCATTGAGAACCATGACGAGCAGTTGCCCGATTGGGTGGGCGACGTCATCGGCGATAGGGTAGTGGGTTGTGACGAGTGCCAGCTGTGCTGTCCCCACAATGCCCATGCCACGGCGACGACAATCGAGGATTTTGCCCCCACCCCGGCGGTGATGTCGCTCACCTGTGAGCGCATCGGGCAGATGAGCGGTGGCGACTTCAAGCGCACCTTTGCCCACAGTGCCATCTCCCGCTTGCGCTACAAGACCCTGCGCCGCAACGCTGCTATGATCGAAAAGAAGAACTTCACCTCGAATAAATGAATGAGTTGTTGCGCATTGTATTGTTTTTTGTAATTTTGCGGGGACGAAAAAGCCGTTGACGATATGAAGAGAAGTGTTTTTTCCACGTTTTCGATACTTGTGTCGGTGCTGTTTGTGACCGTTAATTGCATGGCATGTAGCAACAAGGGCAAGGCCGTCGCCGAGTCTCCTGACAAGGCGAAGGTTGATACATTTGTGCCCGATGAGAGGTTTGCATCGATGGACTCGTTGGCCGATTTCATCATGGAAGAATTCTCGGCCAAAACGGTCGACGAGTTTGTCAACCGTTATGATCAACAGGCGGCTGCCATCAAGTCCTATGGGCTTTTGAATCACAAGGGAGTGGACGCTGACCGTTTGGACGAAGTCGTGTTGCGTGATTTGCAGGCCTTGGCCGACAGCCTGTCGGGCGGCAGCACGTTCGACATGATGATGTGTGGCCGCATCGAGCGCGCTATGTCACATTATCTCACTGCCAAGGACTATTGCGGCGGATACAGCGGAAATCCGCTCTACCAGGCCGAGATGCGCGACTGGCTCGCGCTGGAGGACGAGTTGGGAAACTTCTACGTCAATTTGGCTTACTTGGCCAATTGGGGCGGCTCAATTGTCCATGTTACCTCTAGCGGTTCTCTCGCTTATATGGCCGAAGTGCGCCAGAAGGATTACAACCAGCTCAAGAAGGACGGCCATTTTGCCAACAGTGAGTCATTGACTATTGCCGAGGCTCGTGCTGATTTCATTCAGGAACTCGCCGATGCCAAAAGCCTTGACGCTGCCATGGACGATGAAATGTATGATGCCGAGGGCTACCGCAAGACGCTCAAGGAGATGTGTGGGCATGCCGACCGTGTGACCGTCCTGCTCGACGCGTGGCTCGACTCACGGGCTAAATTGTGCGCAGCCCAAGGTATCCCCGATGCCCATACCGCCCACCTCATCGCTGAGCTGGGTACCCGCATGATGGAACTCATAGAGGGATAAAACAGAAAAACAAAGACATAAAGAATAAGATATATGATAACCTTTATTATCAGCCTTGTGGCCCTGGTGTTGGGCTATCTGGTTTATGGAGCCATCGTGGAGCGCGTGATGCGTCCCGATGACCGTGAGACGCCCGCCGTTAGGCTGGCCGATGGTGTGGACTATGTGGCCCTGCCCACGTGGAAAGTGTTCATGATCCAGTTCCTGAATATTGCGGGAACGGGACCCATCTTCGGTGCCATCATGGGCATGTGGTTCGGCCCCGCCAGCTACCTGTGGATTGTGCTGGGCTGCATCTTTGCCGGTGCGGTGCACGACTTCATGAGCGGCATGCTATCGCTGCGGCACGACGGTGCTAACCTGCCGACGCTCATCGGCAAGTACCTGGGTAGCGGCGCTCGTGGTGTGATGCTCGTGTTCACCGTATTGTTGCTGATGATGGTGGGCGCTGTGTTTGTTTACAGCCCCGCCGAGATTCTCAAAGGCATGTTCTCCAGCGAGACGATGCCGCTCCTCTCTGATCCCATCGTGTGGGTGATTATCATCTTCTGCTACTATATCGTTGCCACCCTGTTGCCCATCGACAAGATTATCGGCCGCATCTATCCCTTGTTCGCCATCGCCCTGCTGGTGATGGCTGCTGGACTGCTGGTCGGCTTGTTCGTGAAAATGCCGCAGTTGCCCGAGTTGTGGAACATGGGTGACATGTCGCAGTGGACTCAAGCCCAGATTGTAGATGGCAAGGACACCCTAGGCGTGATAGCTAACATGCAGAAGGACCCCCTGTTCCCATGCCTGTTCATCACGATCGCCTGTGGTGCCATCAGCGGTTTCCATGCCACACAGAGCCCCCTGATGGCGCGCTGCCTGAAGAGCGAACGTCTCGCACGCCCCGTGTTCTACGGCGCGATGATTACCGAGGGCTTCGTGGCGCTCATTTGGGCCACCGTCTCGTCCTATTTCTTCTACTATGGCGGTTGGAAAGAGGTGGTCAGCCCCGAGGAAGTGACCAAATTCATGGCTCAGGTGCAACTAGCCGACGGCAAGACGCTCATCCAGTACTTTACCGCGCCCCAGGTGGTCAATCTGGTGTGCAGCAGTTGGCTGGGCATCGTGGGAGGCACGCTGGCCGTGCTGGGCGTTGTGGCTGCTCCCATCACGAGTGGCGACACGGCCTTCCGCAGCGCGCGACTCATCATTGCCGAGGCGCTGCACTTTGAGCAGAAGAGCATGGTGCGCCGCCTGATGATCAGCGTCCCCATGTTTGTTGCCTCGCTGCTGCTGCTCATTTGGCAGATGAACGATAAGGACGGCTTTAACGTGCTGTGGCAATACTTCGGCTGGTCCAACCAGGCCCTCTCGGTATTCACCCTGTGGATGATTACCGTCTATCTGGCCCGCAACCACAAGGCCTATATCATGACCCTTATCCCGGCGGTGTTCATGACGGTGGTGTGCACTTCATTCCTGGTGGCTTCGCCCAAGGCGCTGAATCATGCCGAACTCACCCCGTGGGTGGTCCTGGTCGTCATCGCCATTTCCGTCGTTTGGTTCGCCCTCTGGCTCAAACGCAGTAAACCCGAGAGAATTAAGGATTAAAAAGGTATTTCCGCAACTTTCCTGCGAAATCAGCACTTAACGGCTGAGCAGGTCCCCTTCAGCGACGATGCAGGCATCGCCGCCAACCCAGATGTCGCCGTCTTCCCGGAGGGCGGTATCCACCACCGACGGCCTACCCATCGCCTCGCCTTGCATGAAGCGGCACTGGGCGGGGCAGGTGATGAGGCCGCGCCGTTGCAGGTAGTGGGTCAGCGCAGCGTTGGCAGTACCCGTCGCCGACTCCTCGGGGATGTCGTAACGCGGCGCGAAATTACGCACATGGGCCGTGAAACCATCATCCGTCAACGCGAACGCGTGAACACCCACCACGTCAAGCGCCTCGCTCAAGGCGGTGAGCGCCGCCATGTCGGGCGACAAAGCGTTCAAGGCCTCCACTCCATCCACCGGCATGATGATGTCGGGCAGTCCCGTTGACACCACTTCGACAGGCATGTCGGTCCATTCAACCCTCGCCCCCGGGGCCATGATGGCGTGCAGTTGCTCCATGTCGACAGGCATGTCAAGAGCCTTGGGTGGAGCCATCTGCATCATTACCCGCCGGTCAATCCTCACCAGCAGGTCGCCCGCCAGCGTATGGTTGGTGATGGGACATTCCTCACGCAGGCGGCCCAGTAGCCACAGCACATGGAAAGCCGCGATAGTGGCATGCCCACACAGGTCCACCTCCCCGGCCGGCGTGAAGTAGCGCACCGTGAACTCATTCAGCTCCTC
This sequence comes from uncultured Bacteroidales bacterium, assembly GCA_902776955.1. Classification (GTDB taxonomy): domain Bacteria; phylum Bacteroidota; class Bacteroidia; order Bacteroidales; family Muribaculaceae; genus Sodaliphilus. Next base: position 55,100 of record CACYSG010000005.1, read on the forward strand.
CTGGCGCACGAACGCCGTCTCGCTGTACCGCAATTCCGCCGCAACCAGCCGCATCAACTCCTCACCCGGGAACTCCCCGTCAACCATCACAACCCCCGCAGGATTCCCCCCGAAGGCCTCCCTCGTAAACGCATCAACAACAAAGTACCTCATCACAACACTTATTTTTTGGATTAGGAATCAAATCTCTAGTTAATCTATAAAAAGTCTTCATTGGCAAACGTAGGGCTTACCATCGGTAGTCATTGCCTTATTGCTCATCAGCAAAGGTAATGACATCTTTCCATATATATGCTCTTCTTCTTTAAAAAATGTTAGAGAATTTAATAGCTTATGGTTTTTTCTTTTGAGCGGTTTTTAATGGGGGAGGGGTGGTTTGTTGGAGGGGGACTGACATTTTGGCATGGGATTTGCAATGCTATTGTCAGTAAAGTGAATTGATTGAATTAATGAATTAAAACAAGAAAGGAGTGAACCATGTCGCTGTTTAGAGTACTATTGTCGATTATCTTCCCGCCGCTGGCTGTGCTGGACAAGGGTTGCGGATCGGTAGTGATTGTGACCATCCTCACGATAGCCGGGTGGATTCCGGGTGTGATTGGGGCTTTGGTCATCCTGAACAAGGACGACAGTGTACCCCGCTACTGATTCACCCATTCTACTAAGCTGATCTCTCCCGCTGCCTGCCCTGGAATAGTATCCGAAAAAAGATCTCATTGAGAAGCGCCCATCTCGCTGATTGAACGAATCACCAGTAATGTTCGTTTGATTAGCGAGATGGCTTTTTTATGGCTTTTTGACTTTTAGCGGACAAGCTAATAAATTATAATGAATCCCATGGCACCCGTGCTCTCACTGGTGGAACGTGTAATACAGAAAGCCGCTAAGCTTTTATCTTAGCGCCTTTGCAGCTTAGCGTGAGGTGTTACAGAAGGTTTTTCGCTGAACAGTTACACGAGGCGGGGGAATTGTTAAAAAACAGTAATGAGGCAAAAAAAACGGCTAAGATTTTGTCAGTTCGCCAAGTTGCCGTAACTTTGCATAAAAATTGAATATAATTACCTTTTAGGGGAGGTGATTTTTCGTAAAATTGAAGAAAAAGTTTAATCTAAATAATTGAGAATCAATGGAATTACCATTTGCCGAATCTTGGAAAATCAAGATGATTGAGCCGCTGCGCAAGAGCACTCGTGCCGAGCGTGAGCAGTGGTTGAAGGAAGCCCACAACAACGTATTTATGCTCAAGGCTGAGCAGGTTTACATCGACTGCCTGACCGATTCCGGTACTGGCGCGATGAGCGACCGTCAGTGGGCCGAGATGATGCTGGGTGACGAGAGTTACGCCGGTGCCACCTCATTCTACAAGTTCGAGAGCGTTGTACAACGCATCTTCGGTTTCAAGTATGTCATCCCCACCCACCAGGGCCGTGCTGCCGAGAACGTGCTGTTCTCTTATCTGGTGAAGGAAGGCAATGTCATCCCCGGCAACGCCCACTTCGACACCACCAAGGGTCACATCGAGGCCCGTAAGGCCAAGGCCATCGACGTCACCATCGACGAGGCCAAGGACACTCAGCTCGAGATCCCCTTCAAGGGCAACGTTTCGCTTGAGAAGTTGGAGAAGGTGCTCGAGGAGAACAAGGGTAACGTGCCCTTCATGGTACTGACCGTGACCAACAACACCGTTGGTGGTCAGCCCGTGTCGATGAAGAACATCAAGGAGACCTGCGAGCTCTGCCACAAGTATGGCGTGCCCGTGGTAATGGATAGCGCCCGCTTTGCCGAGAACTCCTACTTCATCAAGACCCGCGAGGAAGGCTATGCCGACAAGACCATCAAGGAGATTGCCCGCGAGATGTACTCCTACGTTGACGCTATGACCATGTCGGCCAAGAAGGACGGCGTTGTCAACATGGGCGGTTTCATCGCTACCAACAACCAGGACTGGTACGAGGGTGCCAAGCTGTTCTGCATCCCCTTCGAGGGATTCATCACCTACGGTGGTATGAACGGCCGCGACCTTAACGCTCTGGCTGTAGGTCTTGACGAGAACACCGAGTTTGAGATGCTCGAGACCCGCATCCACCAGGTTCAGTATCTGGCCAAGAAGCTCGACGAGTATGGTATTCCTTATCAGCGTCCCGTTGGCGGCCACGCCCTGTTCATCGACGCCGACAAGGTGCTGTGCAACGTTCCCAAGGAAGAGTTCCCCGCTCAGACCCTGACTTGCGAGCTCTACCTCGAGGCAGGCATCCGCGGTTGCGAGATCGGCTACATCCTGGCCGACCGTGACCCCGTGACCCGCGAGAACCGCTTCGGCGGCCTCGACCTGCTGCGTCTGTGCATCGCACGCCGTGTGTACACCGACAACCACATGAACGTGATTGCCGCTGCCCTCAAGAACGTCTATGACCGTCGTAACGAGATCACCCGCGGTGTCGCCATCGAGTGGGAAGCCCCGCTGATGCGCCACTTCACCGTGAAGCTCAAACGACTGGGCTAAACCTCTTGACGACAGACCTCACACATAACCTGAAAATACCATTAAACAAACCTTTGAAAGCCGGCGGCGGGCACGAGCCCGCCGTTGCTGTTTTCTGTACCGTAGGTTGGTTGGGAAATATTTTGTATCTTTGTAGGCCCGAATGGGGTAACAGTGAAAGATGAACTGATGAAAAGAGGCATTCAAGTCATATTGTGTTCTATTGCGCTGCTCATGGCGATCACGTGCCATGGGGCGGAGCAATCGTTGGAACACAGCAAGTGGCTGAACCTTCCCATCGAGAAACTGGTCGCCATGGCCGATAAAGACTTTGCCGACGGCGGCAGCAAGGACACGGCGCTGATGTGCTACACCATCATCGCCAACCGCTACGAGGCATCAATGCCGCAGCGTCAAAAGGTCCATTGCAAGAATGCCAGCATGAGGATGTGGTCGATCTATTTCTATGACTTCTACGACTATCCCAAGTGTTTTGACTGCCTGACCCAAGCCCTTGATATCGCTAGCGACGCGGGCATCGACGATGCTAACATCTACTTGGGCTTCGGGTGCATGTACCAGACCATATCCGAGGAATGCAACAACTATGAACTGGGCACCGCGGCGCTGGACTATTACCGCCAGGCATTGACCGTGGGAATCAAGACCAATGACGTCGAGCACACCGACATGGCGAGCACCGACGTGCTGGCCATGGCCCACAACCAGGGTGGCCTGTCCCAAATCGAGGGCATCTGGCAGCAGTATCTCAACCAGCCCACGCAGGGCGGCGCGTCGGTGCTGCGCCGGTACAACGAGATGCTCTATCAAGCCTTCAGTAATGTCGAGCGCAACCGCCTTGACGATGCCATTGCCGTCTATGACAAGCAGTTGCAGCTGATCGACACCACCCAATACACCCGTTTGATCTATTTCACCCACATCGAGAAGGCCAAGGCCTATGCCATGCGGGGCGACTACCGTAACGCCATTGCCGCCGTCAAACTGGCCGAGAAAATCGCCGTTGACCTGGAGATGAAAGACTGCAAGCTGGAGGTTTACGGCCTGCTCTCGCGCTACTTCAAGGAGCTTGGCGACCGTGACACCCAAGACCATTACTACAACCGCTACTCCATGCTCAAGGACACCCTCACCAACTATCAGCAGCTGGCCAGTGTCAACGAGATGGAATTCCGCCATGAGTTGAAGAACATGGAACAGGAGTTGACCGAGATCAAGATGCACCGCAGGGTCATGCTGATTGCTTCGCTGGTTTCGCTGGCTTTTCTCGCTGTGTTGCTGATGCTCCTATATTTCCTGTACAAGCGCAACAAGCAGTTGACGCAGTCCAACCAGCTGCTGTACCAGAAGAATGTGGAGATGTTGCGCGCCGAGGAAGAAGAGCGCCGCATGCGGCGGCAGCTACAGGACAAGGAAGCGCCTGCTGTCGATGAAACCGCATCCCATGAAACCGCGTCCCATGAAGCCGACACCGATGAGCCTGCCGACGCCTGCGTCAAGTACAAGAGCAGCCACCTGAGCGACGAGGACAAGCAGCAACTGCTCTCGCGCATCCTGGAGGTCATGGAAGGCAACGACGAGATCTTCTCGCCCGACTTCTCGCTCGAACGCCTGGCGATGTTGTCCGACTCGAGGTACAAATACGTCTCCCAGGTCATCAACGAGCACTATGGCCAGAATTTCAACAACTTCTTGAATTCCTTCCGCATCAAGGAGGCCTGCAAGCGCATGGGTGATATCGAGCACTACGGCAACTATACCATCGAGGCCATCAGCGAGAGCGTCGGTTTCAAGTCACGCTCAACGTTCGTCACCTCCTTCAAGCGCATCACGGGCTTGACCCCGTCGCAGTACCAGCGGCTGGCACGTGAAGAAGCGCGACAATAGCATTTTTGATTCTTTTTGCCACTAATAATTGCCGTTTTCGGTTGTTTTTTTGGTAATGATATAGAAGTTGACCCTGAAAGTTTTTTAATGCCAATTTTGCTAATGAGACTAATTACACGAAAAAATAAAATCTATTCGCAAAAATTTGATTAATTAGTGTAATTGGCATTTGCCCCGCAGGGTTTTGGGCCAACAGCTATATCATTGCCTGTTTTTTTGTGTAAAATGCCGAAATCTGTACATATCGCAACATGGAGCCATACATGATACTATCGGAAAAGTTGTATTTTTGCGATGTGTATAATCGTCATGCCGCTCAATGCGGCATATTCATCAACATTAAAAACAAAAAAGGATCATGAGAAGACCAAAAACCTTACTCGCAATGCTCGCGCTGGTGGCCTTGATGGCATCGGCTAATGAGCAGCCCACAACCTACACCGCGGCACCCAAACCCGTCGTGAAGGAGGTTGTGAAGACCCAGCAGAGGGCCAAGATGCTCTCCACCAGTGAGGCCGTTTCCAGGAAGAAGGCACCCGCTACCGACCAGTTCGACGGCCTGATGATGTATGCTAACCTGACCAACACCGACGCTTGGGCAGGCTACGGCATCGGCTCTGTGCCCTATGGCATCTATTCTTACAGGATTGGTGACAACGAGAACTTCGTGGCCTTGTCAACCGACTTGAGGTACAACTTCATGGCCAGTGCCATGGGACGCGACCAACTTGTGGGCGCACGACCCATGGAGATGTTCGGTGTGCTCAATGGCGTTGAGTACGTCGGTCTGAAACGCGACGGCTTCCAGGAGCTGTGGGCAATGACCTTTGACTACGCCGACTACAGTTTCATCCCCTCGGTGATGGCCTATGACGTGACGAGCGACAACATCTACTCGATCCAGTACAACATGGACCTGACGGGACTGAATTTGGCGAAGTGGAATCCCATTATCCGCATGTTTGAGACCATCGCTCCGTGGCCCAATCATTTCCAGCCGTTGACCCTGGGCTTCACCCCTGACGGACAGATGTACTGCGTCGGCGGTGACGGCATGTTCTACATGCTGGACAAGGAGACGGGCAGTGCACGTGCGCTGGGTTCGCTTGGCGTGACTCCCACGCTGTATGTGCAGAGTATGGGCTATGAGCCCCGCAGCGGCTGTTTCCTGTGGATGGCCGTGACCCAGCAGGGTTCGGGCTTGTATGCCATCCTTCCCGATGACGGTACCACTACGCTGGTCGAGGAGTTCACCAAGAACGAGCAGGCTCCTGCGGTCTTCTTCCTTGACAATGCCGCTCCTGCCGACGCCCCCGCTGCCGCCGACGACTTGGCCTTCGTTTTCAACGGCGGTGAGACCGACGGCACGATCAGCTTCACGGTTCCCACAACGACCTACGGTGGCGCCAACCTGAGCGGTAACGTGATGATGAGCGTTTGGCTGGATGGCGAACTCATTGTCAACTACCAGAGCGTCACCCCCGGCAGCCAGCAGTCGCTGCCCCGTGAGGTGGAGAACGATAACCACTACGTTTATGTGCTGTTTGAAAATGAGGGCGGTTTCTCGCCCGTGAGCAGCGTTTACACCTATGCCGGCTATGACACACCGCTGCCCGTGACCAATGTCAACCTCGTTGTCGAGGACGGCGTTAGCCACCTGACGTGGGACGCTCCTACCACTGGTGTGAACGGCGGTTATCTCGAGAATGTGACCTATATGGTCGTTCGCATGCCCGGCAGCGTGGTCGTTGCCGAGGGACTGAGCGAGTGTGAGTTCAGCGAGACCCTGCCCACCAAGATGGAGCGCTACTCCTATGTAGTGACCCCGTTCAACGGCGACGGCAAGCGTGGCGACGAGGCCCACTCCAATGCCGTGTTGGCGGGAACCGCTTTCCAGGCTCCTTACTTTGATGACTTCAGCGACGTGTCGCTGCGCGACCTGTGGACCGTTGTTAACGCCAACAACGACGCCAGCACCTGGGGTTCCGAGTACACTTGGACCTTCAACGACTACAACCAGTGCTGGGGCATCTACACCGGTCCCTATAACATGGGTGAGGACCAGGATGGCGCCGACGATTACCTGATTTCGCCGGGAATCAACATCGAGGAGGGTATTTCCTATGCCCTGATTGTGAACATGCGCAACACCTTTGCCAACTATAAGGAGCGCGTGAGCCTGATGGTCGGCACCGACCCGAACGATGTATCGACCTTCCAGGTGCTGGATAGCAACGAGGCTTATGACGTGGATGGCACTCTGGCCGATTGGGAGGTTGACTTCCAGATGCCCGAGACTGGCACCTACTACTTCGCTGTACGCGTTTATACCAAGAAGGAGGACAATGCCTCGGGTATCTTCGTTTATTCGATGGCAGTGGACAAGTTGGGCAAGAACGAGGCTCCCGCCGAGGTAACCAACCTCACCATCACTCCCGACGAGGAGGGTGAGATGATTGCCGAGGTGACCTTCAACGTTCCCACCACTTCGCTCAACGGCGGCGTGTTGACCGATCCGCTCTCCGCCAGCGTTTACCGTGACGGCGCCGAAGCTCCGGTGGCACAGTTCCCCGTTGAGGTTGGCGCAGCTGCCAGCTGGACCGACAACACGGTCGAGGGCGTGGGCGTGCACACCTATACCGTTGCCATCAGCAACGAGGCCGGCGAGGGCAAGCGCGTGAGCGCCGAGGCGTTCATCGGTGTTTACACGGCACCCTATGCCAACGCGTTTGACACCGAGGCCGACGCCCGCTTCTTCTACACCGTCAACGACTCGTCGATCTACAGCACCAACGAGTACCGCTGGATCTGGAGCAGCTACAACCAGAACCTGGCCCTGGGTGGCTACGGCTACTTTGTTCAGCACCCCACCGAGCTCATCTGGCTGTATATGCCCGCTATCAAGCTTGAGAAGGACATGGTATACACCTACGCCTTCAACTGGACCTACAGCAACTATAACCAGACCTGTCCGGGCTTTGCAGGTATCGGTATGGATACCAACCCCGATGCCCAGACCATCTATCCCGATCAGTTGCCCTTCACCGACTACGGCCAGAAGGTGCTCATCGAGAATGAGGTGATTGCTGCCGAGACCGGCAAGTATTATCCCTCCATCCTGATCACTGCCGACCAGATGTCATCCTATATCTCGCCCAGCATCGACGATATCAGCATCACGCTCGTGGGTTCGGCATTCGCTCCTTACAGCGTCGAGAACCTTGTTGTCGAGCACGACATGACGGGTCTGTTGAAGGTTAACTTCGCCTTCAACGCTCCCAGTGTTGACTACGCCCAGCGTCCTGTGGAGGGCCCGCTGACGGTTTATATCTACCGTGCAGGCTCGGCCATCCCCTTGATGACGTTCGAGAATGTGGAACCCGGCCAGAGCATCGAGTGGGTTGATGAGCAGCCCCTGCGCGGCATGAATTCCTACATCGTCGTGGCCGAGAACTCCTATGGCCGCGGCAAGGTGAGCACCGCCGAGGTATATGCCGGTGTTGACGTGCCCATGGCAGTTGGTAACTACTGGATCCGCGGCAACGAGGACAACCAGATGGCTGTCCTGACTTGGGATGCTCCCGAGGGCGGCGTCAGTGGTGGCGTGCTCGATGGCTCGCTGACCTATACCATCGTTGAGTACTTCCCCGACGGGGCTACTCCCGAGGAGCAGATGGTCATCATCGGCACTACGACCGAGACCACCTTCACTGTTGAGCGTGAACCGACCACCGAGATGGAAATGCACTACTACGCTGTGATTCCGTCAACCTCGGCAGGTGTTGGCCAGGCCGTTATCGACGAGATTATCCTCGGCCAGCTCAAGCCCGTGCCCTTCAACGAACCGTTCGCTGGCGGCATCCTGTCCACCACTGGTTGGGAGGCTGATGCCGACGTGGCCAACTACGGCACCGTTTGGTATGTCCTCACCGACGACAGCGAGCAGACGTCTCAGGACGGTGATGGCGGCTTCGCCATGTGCTACAACGGCAACTACTACAGCAGTTATCACTGGTCTGACCTGATCTCACCCAAGGTGAAGATTGAGCCCGACAAGCAGTACATGCTCTCGTTCTATGTCTACATGGGCATCACTTCGAGTGCGCCCATCCTGCCCACGCTCGTCGTGTCACAGAGCATCGATGACAACCCCTACGAGGAACTCATCACCATCGACGTTACCGAGGGCATCGGTGCATGGGAACTCTTTGAGATTCCTCTGACCGGTACCGAGCTGGGTCATTTCGCCAAGGTTTGCTTTCGTGGATACATGAGCACGATGAGCGAGCGCATCTGGCTCGACAACGTGAGCATCACCCCCATTGACACTCCCACTGGCGTGAACGAGCTCGAGGCTACTCATCAGATTGCTGCCGTCAAGGGCGGTATCAACATCGAGGGCTTTGAGGGCCAGCAGGTACGCGTCTACGCTATTGACGGTCGCCAGGTTGGCGAATTCGTCGCCGACGGTAACCGCACGCTGTCGATGACTCCCGGCATCTACATCGTCACCGTGGGCAAGCAGGCCTACAAGGTGAGCGTGAAGTAATCACCTCGCACTCCACCGATAAGTAAAAGGAGACGGGTCCCAAACTGGGGCTCGTCTCCTTCCATTCAGGAAATTATACTTTAGATGTCAATGAGTTAGACCTCTGATATCATGTAGAGACGCAAAATTTTGCGTCTCCAATCGATAGTCAATACCAATATGCTACCCTTGAGACGCAAAATTTTGCGTCTCTACAGAATAGCTTTATATTCGTCGAACTCATGCTATTTTATTGATGCCAAAAACTCGCCTGCAGTCATTACAGGGAGCTTTGAATTGGAAAAATCTTTACCGTTGCGTGTGATGATTGCATCAACTTTAGCTTTGACAGCACAATAGTACTGCATAGCATCTTCAAAATCATTGAATTGAGCAGCCAAGGAATCATCAATCGTCCGTTCATTAGCTGTGGCAACTCGTGATAATTGGCGGAAATTGGAGAGCAAGATCTTTACGCCTTCAGAACCATGTTTCCTCAATAAATAAGAAACGGTGGCATATGTCATAGGGGAGACCCATAACTGCACTTTCTTTTTGTAAGACATGGCGAAAAGACGCATAGCGTCTTGGCAGAAGGGAGCCCTTTGCCCTAATAAATCCATTACAATGTTAGTGTCAAGAAAGAGCTTGGTCATTTGTATTTTTCCTCTAGATATTGATAATAAGCCTCTCGTCCATTTAGGTCGTCATTGTCAAGGGATCCGGCAGCACCCATCAGGCTGAGAACGATATCGGGAATGGGCTCTTCATCTGGCCCTTGATTCTTGCCGATAAAGCGCAAGAGGAAATTCTCAATGACAGTGCTCAAGTTAAGTCCATGCTTTTCGGCATAGTCATGTGCCTGCTTGTAGATGTTATTGTTGATTGTTATTTCCATAATCGGTTGACTGTAGGTTGGTGCAAAGTTATATAAATATCTTGACATAAACCCATCAAGACAGCAATTTACTTGATGTCGATTTTATAGCGCTCCTTGCTCGATGCGGACGCAGATGCGCTCGATCATGGCGTCTTGTTTGTCCTTGTTGGGGTGGTACCCGGCCTTGAGGCTTGCACCGAAGAACTTGCTGAAGGTCTGCCAGAAACCGGCCCTGAAGGTGCCCAGAAACGCCTTGAGGATGCTGTAGCTGCTCTGGTTGGTCTCGCGGTTGATGAGTTTGATGAGCATCTTGCCTTGGCTCTTGGTCATCTTCTTCATCTGTGGCTTGTATTGCTCAAACAGTTCCTTCTCAAATCGCTTGAGGTAGGCTTGCTTCTGCTTCTCAGTCTGATAGGTGTCGATGTACTCATAGGTCTCGAGCAGTGTCGTGCCGATGAGTTTGGCGTAGGGCAGCGTCTTCTTGACGTCGCGCACGGTCTTCCAGTAGTATTTCTCCTCGGCCTTGTTGCGGAAGCGCTCCCGCGGGTAGATGATGATGGGGTTGAAGACGATCATCGCCAGCGTGTCGCCCGATTCGGGCTCAATGAAGTGGTAGTAACCGGCAAAGGTCTTCTGTAACACCGAGGGCAACTCGATGTTATCAAGCGGGTCTTGTATGACAAATTTGCGGTGCGCATGGGCGCTCGTCAAAGCCGTCATAACCACGACTGAAGCTAATATGAGGAATAATCGTTTCATTTCCTGGCAGCAAAGATAGTGCAGGCCGAACACAGCGCAAAAGGATAATTCTTTTTTTTATGTCGAGGCATTGTCTATCTTTGAATCGGTGCAAAAGTAGAATAAAGAAATGAATACCAGCAAATATTGGATGTTAAATAGTCTTTATCGCCTCAAGAAGCGGAAAAGTCCGGCGTAGCTCACGGTAACGCCAATCCAGTTGCCAGACGCCTTGGGAGACCAGTTGCTGTAGCCCGCGTGGGTGATAAACGGGGTGACACGCACCGACGAGGTGTAGTGGCTATTGCCTCCCACATCGACAAACTTGCCGCCCGTCAGGATGTCGAAGTCCACGCTCGCGGTGAAGCCGGTGCTGTTCTCGTGCACGTCGGTCACATCGTCGATTTGGGGCCTCACTTCGCCCTCATCGTCGGCGGTCCACTTGATGGTGTTCATGTCCCAGGACAGCCGGTTGAAGTTTACCCCCGCATTAGGGGTCACACTCACACGTCCTTGCCGCCACACGGTGTAGCCCAGGGTGATTCCCACGCCCAGCGATGTTGCGCTGGCCGTCGCGTTGCGCTGCAGGTTGCGGCCCAACTCGTCACGCACGTCATAGGGGTTCTCGTTCTTGAACGAGGGTTGGCTATAGGATGCGTCAACCTTCAGCCTCAAGCGGTTATACTCGCCGGTAACGCCGCCGGTAAACACGGCACACCCCTTCAAGGCATCGCCCAGCGAGCCCGTGGGAATCATGCCGCCAACGCCTAGCTGGAGGCCTGCGGCCCATCCGGTATATAACGACTCGCTGTCCTGCGCACGCAAGGTCATCGCGGGCGAGAGCGTCAGCAGTAGCAATAAAGTGAGAATAGTTCGTTTCATTGTCACAATCATGTTTATAACTCTATAACGGACAAGTGCCATTAAAATTGTTACATGAGGCTACAGAGCTAACAAGCAGTCACGACAATGCGAGTCTGCCATCAATAATACTATTACCTCTTATCTTTAATCTCTTATCTAAAAATAGTTTACCACCATAGGTTGCGGTAATACTTGTGGTAGAGCGAGAGACCCTCGCTGATGGGCTTGAGCGAGGCCTTGGCATTGCGCTTGAGGTCGGCCAGATCCTCCTCATTGTTCCAAATCGCCTTGATGTAGGCCTTGTACTCGGGGGTATCTTCCTCGGTTTGGCAGGCGATGCGTTCAAAGGCGTAAATCATCTTGTCCAGAATACCGTTCCACTCCTCGTGGGACATATTCAGGTTGGGCGTGCGCTCGCAGTGTTGCTTAAACACCATTAGGCGCGGTAGGATGAAACGGGCGATAGTCACGTCGAGGTCATAAAGCTCCTCGACGTCAATACTTTTAGCAATAATTTTGGGGTCATACATTGTATCCATAATTGTTAATCGGTGGTGTAGAAATGAGAGGTTAATAAAACGGGTTTATTGTTTTCGGGGAGCAATAATACTCATATTTTTTGACCTGACCAAGGGTTTTGCCTAAAAAATGAACTTTTTACCTTGAAAAAAGTGTTTAATCGTCACTTTTTGGCCTCCTCAGGCCACCCTCATGGTCAAAAAAGCGTAATTGGTGTAGATGCCGCAAGATGTAGGGCCTCGCCTTGGCGTGGCCGCTATGAAGCAAGTAAAATAAACTACGAATTTCGCGAATTAAACAAATTGGCATCCGCATTCAATTAAGCCAAATTTCACCGAATTGCGGCCACGCCAAGGCGAGGCCCAACTGCATAGCCACAGGTAAACCCATCATGCCCTCTTTTACTATCAAATGATTATCAATCAACAAACTACAATGTGAAAAGCGATTTTTACTGGACACCAACGAAAAAGCGTGATTTTTCGCATCACATCCACCAGAAACTAAAAACTAGCAGGGCAACCGCACCAAAATCGGTTTTGAGCGACAAGTCATGCTGTGTGTCAGACGCCCAAAGGGCGGCCCATTGAATAACCCCCAGTAAATCAGGCGGCATTTCCTCTGGTCGCTGAAGGCGACCCCAATGTCGATGACAAGTAAGGGGTCGCTGTTGAAAAACTAATGTCTCATTTTATAACCGCCCTGCGGGCGGGAACCTTTAGCTCGGCGAAGCCAAATTAAGCAAATTTATTAATAAAATTATAATAAAAAATTGATATAATTTAATTTTATTCATAATTTGCTTAATTTCTCGGCCGTTAGGCCGATTTAAACTGCGTCAAGTGGAGTTTTGCAACACCTCCATGGGTTGTTGCATGCTTATCCCCGGATAACGCAATCCACTTCACTATCGCTCAGCGAATTGCGTTACCCAGGGTTACTCAGAGGCCACCCTCCGGGTGTTTTTTGCGACACATTTTGGTGCGGTTGCCCTAAAAAACTAGGGACTGAGGGCTGAAAACTATAAACTTTTTATTAACTTTGCAAGTTAAACACTAAACCTCTAAAGACAATGGCAAAACAGGGACTCACACTGGAACAGACCCAACGGCAACGGCTCGCGCTGGAGCAGCAACGCCTGTTGGGACTCGTGCTCGAAAAAAGCGATGCCGAGATGGCCGAATACATCGACAACAAGGTCAATGAGATTCAGGCTCTGGAAAAGAAAAACGACGACAACGACGAGTATGGCAACCACGATGATGGCGGCGAGGACAACAACCGCATGAGCGACGACCACGCCCGTGGCGACGACCCCGTGAGCGAGAACAGCGGGGACGACGACACCGCGGCATGGTACCGCTTCTTTGCCAACAACCGTAGCCGCGACGACGAGTATTTTGCGCCGACGGCTGTCAGCGAGAAGACCTTGCAGGAGTACCTCAATGACCAGCTGGGGGAACTTGAACTCGACGAGACCCAGCAAGTCGTTGCCCATGCCATCGTGGGCAACCTGGAGGATGACGGCTACCTGCGCCGCACGGCAGGCGAAATCGCCGACGACGTGACCTTCAACGAGGGTTATATGGTCGATGCCGAGCAAGTCGAGCAGATGATCAAGACCGTGCAGTCCCTGGATCCGCCGGGCATCGCGGCGAGAGACCTGCGCGAATGCATGCTGTTACAGCTGCGTCGCAAGCCCCAATCCGACGACGTGAACATGGCCATCACCATGGTTGAGAAATACTTTGATGATATGGCATCCTTGAGGTTTGATGCCCTGGCCAGGAAGATGGGAGTGGACGCCAAGCGCATCGAGGAAGTCTTCAAGCATCAGATCAGAAGGGGGCTGAACCCCTTCCCGGGTAACGCCCTGGCGTCACGCAGCGACAGCAGCCAGCAGGTGACCCCCGACTTTGATGTAGAGTTGGATGATGAGTCCGGTCGCCTGACGGTAACCCTGCGCAATAACATCCCGGCACTGCAGATCAGTGAGAGCTATGCCCTGATGAACGAGCGCTACAAGGAGGGAGGCTCATTGAGCGTCAAGGAGAACAAGGAAAAGAAGCAAATCCAGGATGCCTATCAGCGGGCCAGCATGTTCATCGAGGTGCTCAAGCAGCGCCAGGAAACCCTGTTCAATACCATGAGCGCCATCGTCAAGTGCCAGCAGCAGTATTTCCTCACCGGGGACGAGCGCACCCTGCGGCCCCTGGGACAGCAGCAGATTGCCGACATGATAGGCAAGGACGTGACGGTCGTGTCGAGGGCTGTGAGCAACAAGTATGTGCAGTTGCCCTGGGGCGTCAAGAGCCTCAAGTTCTTCTTCAGCGAGGACATCAATGGTGCGTCGAGGCACGAGGTGTATGACGACTTGAAGAAACTCGTCGCTGGCGAGGACAAGGCGCACCCCATGAGCGATGACGCCTTGTGCGCGGCACTCAAGAAGATGGGCTACCAGCTCGAGAGGCGCACGGTAGCCAAGTACCGCGACGTGCTGGGCATTCCCAGCAGCACCGTCCGCCGCAAGATGGCCCAGTAACAGCCTGTGGACGCGAAAAGGGACCTGAAACAAGAATTTATCTTAACAACCCAATGAGAAAATATACTGTCAATAAGTTAATCGCCGGGATGGCCGGATTCCTGTCAACAGCATTGAGCCCGCTGCTGATGCCCACCTACGGGGTTTTCCTCACATTGTGGGTGTCGGTGCTGTGCCTGTTGCCTTACGGCACGAGGGTCGCGGTGCTTCTCGTGTGTATGGGCATCACCTGCATCATACCGCTCATCTTCCTGAGCGTCCTGCGCCATTTCAAACTCGTCAGCGACCTGCACGTCGAGGTGAGGGAACAACGCTTCATCCCTTACCTGTTCGCGGCATTATGCTATGCCGTCGCCGCCTATTACCTGTACTACTGCCATTCTCCCCAGTGGTTCGTGATGTTTATGGTCGGCTCGATGATCACCGTTCTGGTCATGGCGCTCATCAGCCTGAAGTGGAAAATCAGCGCTCACATGGCTGGTATTGGTGGGGTAGTGGCCTTAATCTATGAGATTCATGCCATGGGACTGAGCGCGTTTGACCTCCTGTGGCTGCTATGCATCACCGTCATCATAGCGGGAGCCTTGGGTTCGGCCCGGCTGGCGCTCAGGCGTCACAACACATGGCAAGTGCTGGCAGGAGTGGTCGTGGGCTTCGTCTGCGTGTCGCTCACCATGCGCCTCCTAGGCTAAAGGTCTAAGGTCTAAAGTCTAAAGTCTAACGTCTAACATCTAAAGTCTAAATATATGATTTTCAATTATAAACGCCGCCCCACCGTCAACGTCAATGTGGGTGGCATCGAGATGGGCAGTGAATGGCCCGTACGTGTCCAGTCGATGACCAACACCGCCACCGACGACATTCAGGCCAGTGCGGCACAGTGCCAGCGCATCGCCTATGCTGGGGCCGACTATGTGAGGCTCACGGCTCAGGGCGTCAAGCAGGCATTGAGCATCGGCGAAATCGCCGAGGTCCTGCGTGCGCAAGGGTGCAACATCCCCCTTATCGCCGACATTCACTTCAAGCCTCAGGCTGCCATGGCAGCTGCCGAGGTCTGTGAGGGCGTGCGCATCAACCCGGGCAACTTTGTGGACCCCGCCCGCTCGTTCAAGCGCCTTGAATATACCGATGACGAATACTCCGCCGAACTCGCACGCATCCGCGAGTCCTTGCTGCCGTTCATCAACAAGTGCCGCGAACATCACACGGCGGTGCGCCTCGGCGTGAATCACGGCTCACTGAGTGACCGCATCATGAGCCGATATGGCAACACCGCACAGGGAATGGTCGAGAGTGTGATGGAATTCCTCAGGGTGTTTGTCGAGCAGAATTTCCTTGACGTGGTCATCTCGATGAAGGCATCCAACGTCGTCGTCATGGTCGAAGCCGTCAGGCGGCTCGTGGTCGCCATGGACCGCGAGGATATGCACTTCCCCCTGCATCTGGGCGTCACCGAGGCTGGCTTCGGCGAGGATGGACGCATCAAGAGCGCCGTCGGCATCGGCGCGCTCATGGCCGAGGGACTCGGCGACACCATTCGCGTCTCGCTCAGCGAGGATCCCGAACTCGAAATCCCCGTGGCGCGTAAACTCGTGGATTATATCACCCAGCGCGAGGGACACGACCCCATCGAGGGACAGTATGCCGATGGATATGACCCGTTGTGCCCCCGGAGGCGCGAGACAGTCGTTGTGGGCGACTGCATCGGAGGCGACAGGCAACCTGTCGTCATCGCCAGCTACAGGCCCGACGAATTGAACGGCGCTGAACTGCAGCCCGACTTCTACTACAGTGCCGACGGCCTCATCGACGGCATGCACCGTTTCCTCGTCCCCATGGCCTCATGGCGCGGAGAACGCAACGCCTTCCCGCTGCTCACGCTCGGCGAGTGGGAACGTTGCCCCGAAGCGCGCCTGCGCTTCCTCCAGCTGCCGGCAACTACGCCGGTCAACAGGCTTGAGTTCCTGCGCGGACGCACCGACACCGTGCTCGTCATCACCCCCGTCGGGAAAAACATCCCCGGCGAGGAGCAGGCTATGATTCACGCCCTTGACAGGGCCGGTATCAACTGCCCGGTGATTGTGCGCAATAATTATGCCGACAGTTCCAACGAGTGGCTGCAGGTCAAGGCTGGGGCCGACTTGGGCGCCGTTCTGCTGAACAAACGCGCCGACGGCATCTGGCTCGAGGCCCCCAACAGCCACAGTGTCGTCGAGGTCGTGCGCTACGCCTTTGCCATCCTGCAGGCGGCACGCCTGCGCACCAGCAAGACGGAGTTTATCTCTTGCCCTGGCTGCGGCAGGACGATGTTTGACCTCCAGACGACCGTCCAGCGTGTACAGCAGGCCACATCTCACCTCACGCACCTCAAAATCGGTGTGATGGGATGCATCGTCAACGGACCCGGCGAGATGGCCGATGCCGACTATGGCTACGTCGGCGCCGCCGCGGGTCGCATCAGCCTTTACAAGGGCAAGCAGTGCGTCGAGATGAACATCCCCGAGCAGGACGCCATCGACCGCCTCATCGCCCTCATCAAGGAGAACAACGACTGGCGTGAACCCTAACTTTCGTCCAAAGGGACGGTTCTTTTGGACGAAAATCATTCAAAATGACAATGAAAAAAAAGATTTACCATATCCTGACGCTACTTGTGGCCTCCTTGCTGCTGGTTGCTTGCGATAGCGGCAGCTTCAAGGTCGAGGGCGACATTACTGGACTCAAGGGCACGGTCGTCAGGGTTATCTTCCGGGGCGATTCGGGCGTGATTAACGAGCCCGTGACCGTGGACAAGAAAGGGCACTTCGGCTTCAAGGGAATGTCGGCACAGCCCATCATTGTCACCTTGCTCAATGTCAAGGGCGACTTTTTGACCACCCTTGTGGCAACCAATGGCGACCACCTCAAGGTCAAGGGGGACGCGGGTAAGCCCATGGGCCTCAAGGTCAAGGGCAACAAGCTTAACGAGGATTGGCAACTCTTCCGTGACGAGCATGCGGCATTCTACACCGACCCCAATCCCAGCCGCCTCGACGCGGCAATCGAGAAGTACGTCCGCGAGAATCCGGCCGATATGCTTTCCACGGTGCTGATCGTCTCTGATTACAGCGACTATAGCGACAGGGCTAAAGTCAACAAGATGCTCAAGAGCATTGATGCCAAAGCGCGCCCCGAGTCGTTGACAACGGCCCTTGGCGGCGCGTCCGAGTGGTCGGCCAAGCAGGTCTTGCCGCGCTTGACGACGCTCAACCTTGTCAAGCATGGCGGCGGCTTTGAGGAAATCAAACTCACCGACCGCGTCAGCCTACTCTTCTTCTGGGCCAATCCGCAGACCCAACGCGACGTCATCAATCGCCAACTTGACGCGGTGGATGATGCCGTCCATGTCGTTGACGTGCTCACCGAGAGCGACAGCCTCAAGTGGCACAAAACCATCGCCGGAGAAGACCGCGCCCACTATTGGGCGCCTGGAGGACCTCTCGAACAGGGTATACAACTCCTCCACATCAGCTCTCTGCCCTGGTATGCAGTGACCGACAGCACGGGCCTTGTCACCTATTCGGGTCCTGACCTGAAAGCGGCTTTGGGCAAGGTTGCAATGAAGTAAAATGAATTAATGAGCAAGGATATGAATACATTGGGTTTCTACAAATCATTTGTGCTATTGATTCTCCTGTTGCTCGGCTCAAGCTCACTGGACGCCAAGCAGCAGATAGGGAACCGTCTTCAGGGCAGCGCAAGTGCGCTGGAGGGAACTATCTATGTGCTCACCTGTTATGTGTCCGAGACGGGGTGGAGCCCTGAGGAAGTGGAGAGTTACAGCGCCATGATCAACGAGGCCGAGGAGTGGCTGGTGACTCAGGCCAAGAACTATGGCAAGGAAGTTACCTTTATTAATGGGACTAACGGCCTGGAGGAGCCGCTGCTGTTGGACAATATCGTGAGCGGTGCCGGCGTGGGCGATGAGCCAGTGGATTTGGTGTCCAAACTGATGCCGATGATTGGCTATAAGAATGGGCTGAAATTTATCGATTGGCTCAACAGCAATTACGACTGCGATGGTTGCCTTGTGTTGATTGTCGCCAACAAGCCGGGCCGTGGATACTCGATGGCTTATAAAGACGACTATGACCCCTATAAGTATTTCCTTGAGGGCACGATACTTTATACCTCCTACGAGGAAGGAGTACCTACCTGTGCAGCAGGCATCGCTCATGAGATGTGCCACCTGTTCGGTGCCGAGGATTTGTATGCCACGTTCATTCAGACCGAGGAAAACGAGGCGCGGGCACGTGAGTTGTTCCCTGATGACATCATGCTTGCTGTGTCCTATGACATCAACAAGAAAAAGATAGACAAGCTGACGGCTTGGCTGGTAGGTCTGACGGATGAAATGGAGGACTGGTACCTGTCATTTCTGTATGAATAACTAACGTCTAAGGTCTAATGTCTAAGGTCTAAAGTCTAACGTCTAACGTCTAAGGTCTAAAGTCTAAGGTCTAAAGTCTAACGTCTAAAAACTAAAAAATCATGTTAGCGAGAACGATAGCAGCAGCAGTGCAGGGCATCGACGCCATCAAGGTCGAGGTCGAGGTGACCGTCGACTGGGGGTCGGGATTCATGATTATCGGTCTGCCCGACACGGCCGTCAAGGAGAGTGCCGAGCGCGTGCGCTGCGCCATCCAGCAGACGGGAATCGACTTCCCGGGCAAGAAGGTGATGATCAATATGACGCCTGCCGACATCAAGAAGGAAGGCTCGGCCTATGACCTGCCCTTGGCCATCGGCATCCTTGCCGGCGACGAGAAGATCATGCCCGACCGCTTGGGCCGCTTTATGCTCATGGGCGAACTCTCGCTCGACGGCACGCTACGACCCATCAAGGGCGCCCTGCCCATGGCTATCCTCGCTCGTCAGCTGCACCTCGACGGATTCATCGTGCCGCGTGCCAACGCCCTCGAGGCTGCCGTTGTCAACAACCTTGATATCCTTGCCGTGGACAACCTTGTCGAGGTGATACAGTTCCTGAACGGGGATATCGACATCCAACCGACCGTCGTCGACACCCGCGCCGAGTTCGCCAAGGCCCAGGGCGTGTTCCCCTACGACTTCGCCGACGTCAAGGGACAGGAAAACGTCAAGCGCGCCTTTGAGGTCGCCTGTGCTGGCGGACACAACATCCTGCTCGTGGGCAGCCCGGGCTCCGGCAAGTCGATGATGGCCAAGCGCCTGCCCTCCATCCTGCCGCCGCTCACCTTGGGCGAAGCCCTCGAGACCACCAAGATTCACAGCGTGGCCGGCAAACTGAAGCAGGGTACCACGCTGATGACCGTGCGCCCCTTCCGCAGCCCGCATCACACCATCTCGCCTGTCGCCCTCGTCGGTGGCGGCTCCTTCCCCATGCCTGGCGAAATCTCCTTGGCCCACAACGGCGTCCTCTTCTTGGATGATTCTTGAGGTGATGCGTCAGCCGCTGGAAGACAGGATAATAAGTATCAGTAGGGCAAAATACAGTACCGAATATCCCGCTTCGTTTATGCTCGTGGCGAGCATGAATCCGTGCCCGTGCGGATACTATGGGCATCCCAAGAAGAAATGCGTCTGCAACGAGTACCAGCGCACCCACTATATGAGCAAAATCTCGGGTCCATTGCTTGACCGTATCGACCTGCAGATTGAGGTCCAGCCCGTTGATTTTGACCAGATGTCGAGTAAAGCCCCAGGCGAACCCAGCGCCGCCATCCGCCAGCGCGTCATCGCCGCCAGAATGCTCCAGGAGCGCCGCTTCAAGGACGAACCCGGCATCCACTGCAACGCCCAGATGACCCCGTCCCTGCTCCACAAATACGCCGAGCCCAACGCCGCCGGCCTGGAGAAGTTGAAGGATGCCATGGAACGCATGAACATGAGTGCCCGCGCCTACGATCGCATCCTCAAAGTCGCCCGCACCATCGCCGACCTCGAGGCCTGCGCCGACGTCCTCGACCACCACATCATGGAAGCCATCGCCTACCGCAACCTCGACCGCCCCACGTATATGGGCACCAACCTATAGAATTCTTGATTATGTCAGAGATAAAAGAATTATATGTGATTGAGTGGATGGGGCCTTATAAGTCCCTTGACGATATTTGTAACTACGATGATACAATGATGTGTCGATTCTATTTGCTTACGGGACGACTTGGCCGTGAAACTAATGGCATTAAGTATGTTGGTATAACAAAGCGTTACCCAGAGCAACGTCTTTCAGATAAAGATGATTTGAAGAAGCAAGAAATGATAAAAGAGAAGCAGTACTGGGTAGGGCGCTTTTCTGTTTCGTCGTACAATAATCTTGATAAACCTAGAAATAGGAATAGAGCAGAATTGATAGAACGTCTCATTATTAGGTATCTTTACGAAAGCAATGTGAGAATAATCAATACAAATAAGACACAATCAGACCCCGAAAACCCCGTTGGTATTATTTCAAGATGGTTAAAGAAAGATACAAATGCTTTAAGGTCAAACAAGCCAAGTGTTTTACAAGTCTTGCCTGATGTCTTGTTGTATTGCAATGGGAAATACTTGAGTGCTCCAAATATGAGAATTGATATTGAATCGGGATTGTAACGGAAAAGAAATAGCTAAACTCTGTAATTCTCAATGAATATGCCTGACCAAGAGAAAAATATCATCATCTACCGCACTGCCGATGGCCGCGCATCGGTTGCACTATATGCCCATGACGGCAAGATTTGGGTCAACCAACATCAGATGGCAGAACTTTTTGCCACCTCCAAGCCCAATATTAGTATGCATATAGCCAACATCCTGAAAGAGAATGAGTTGACAGAAGATACAGTTGTTAAGAAATTCTTAACAACTGCCGCTGATGGCAAGAGTTACAACGTCATTTTCTATTCGTTAGAGATGATTATTGCAGTGGGTTATCGTGTGCGTGGCTTGCGAGGTACTCAATTCCGCCAATGGGCGACTGAACACTTGACCGAGTATTTGGTTAAGGGATTCACAATGGATGATGAAAGGCTTAAGAACCCCGATGGGCGACCTGACTACTTTGATGAACTGTTAGCGAGGATTCGGGACATTCGGGCTTCAGAGAAGCGTTTCTATCAAAAGATTCGCGATTTGTTCGCGCTCAGCAGCGACTACGATAAAGCAGACAAGGCAACACAGATGTTCTTTGCTGAGACGCAGAACAAATTACTCTATGCTGTCACCCATCAAACTGCCGCCGAACTCATCTGCGCTCGTGCCGATGCCGAGAAACCCAACATGGGCTTGACAACATGGAAAGGGTCCATTGTCCGCAAGGGCGATATCACCATCGCGAAAAACTATCTGCAAGACGTTGAAATTGACCGACTGAACCGCCTCGTTGACATCTTCCTGACATCAGCCGAAATGCGCGTTCAAGACCGCCGAGACCTCACTCTTGACTACTGGCGCGATAACGTTGATAATCTTCTCGCCTTCCAGGGAATGGACGTTCTCCAAGACAAAGGCTCCGTTTCCAATGCCCAAATGGAGACTCATGTCCGTGAAGTCTACGCCGACTTTGACACCAAACGCAAACGCTTAGAAGCCCAACAAGCCGACGCCGACGACCTCAAACTCCTAGAAGACATCGAAAAACGTCTTCTCAACCAATCAAATAACGAGCAAGAGTAGATGGTAACGCCATGGAGCGCATGAACATGAGCGCCCGCGCCTACGACCGCATCCTCAAAGTCGCCCGCACCATCGCCGACCTCGAAGGCCTGCGCCGATGTCCTCGACCACCACATCATGGAAGCCATTGCCTACCGCAACCTCGACCGCCCAAGCTATATGGGCAGTATCTTGTAATTCCTTGTTAATCGTGAGTATTAGCTTTAGTCTTTTTGACTTCTATAATCTTCTTATTCTTTTCTTTGCTGTGGATTTCAAAATGTTCTTTTAAAAACTTTGCTACACCATCATAGCCAGGGAACATGGTTGAAGCATTATATCCCATTTTCTCAATGTGAGAATATATGCCATATGAAGAATCTTGTGGGATTGTAATTTGGTAAAGGTAAGTCCTTTTTTCAGCTTTTATTTCTCTCAAATAAGAGTCAAGCTGTTCATCCAGCGAACGCCTATCAGTTTTTGGCTCATGGTTCAGTTTCATCTTCCCTTTTTTGTCTAATAATCCTGGATAGAATGACTCCCAAAAAGTGAACATACCCTTTTGGGCACAAAGATTATCATTACTGTGATATCTGGGCTGAATGATCCGTAATGGTATTTGCATCGGTTTAGCCATCACCACATCAATGTTCATAGCCCAGATCTCCATATTATATTTTGGAGGATAGATTTCACCTTGTCTTCGGGCCTTAAAAGCCGTAATTAGATTGAACCTTTCCTTCGGATTATTGTATACACCCGTCGCGGCAAAATATAACGCGACATAAATGTCATGAGTCCAGTCTAGCAAACGCGTTTTGACTCCATGGTGCTGGGCAAGCGCTGCTAACTCCCAATACTCCTTCGGAATCCATTTATTCTTTAAAAACAATATTTCGCCATCAACACCTGGATAGAATGAATTGCGGAGTGATTCAATATGAGGAATGTACAGGCCACAATTATCACAAACTCTAAAGAAATCTTGCAGTAACTTATATTCTTCTTGAATCTGAACTAACTCTGTTGAGGCAAGAAATGCTACTTGTTTTAGTTTTTCTTCAGAAGCAGATTCAATATCTGTGATACTATCAATTGCTAAGTTGCCCCTAAGAGCCGTTGGTATTAATTCATATTTATCAGTTGAATGACCACGGAATATATAATGTTCATCGAACAAATTATATAGCTCTCCCTTGTACGAAATGGCTGCTATAAAGTCATCTGCATTTTCAAAATGGATGGCTTTAATATATGGAGAATTTTGTACATGTAGCATAGTACATTAATTAAGTTTATCATACAATCACATTTGCGATTTCTGTATCGCTTCTAACCATTTTGCAAAATGCGTTGCGTCATCTATTTGCTGACAATACTTTTCTGCTACAAGAGGATGAAATGCAGCTCTTATCGATTGCTTGAGAGCTTGTATGAGAAATTTTCTCCTGATATCCTTTACAATGTCATTTTCCATAATACTGATGTATGAATATTATGGAGACAAAGATATGCAATTAATCTAGACGAGAACAAATGTTACTGTGTTGTTTTATTGACATTCTATTGACATACTATTGTATCAAGAATTGCATCAATGTGTTGTAAAGTAGCATACAAAAACGGTTGATTTACCATATAGATAAATCAACCGTATGCTACGTTAGAAGATGTAATTATTCAACAATAATCGTCTTTGTGGTGTAGTTAGAATAAACAACTATTTGGACACCCTTTTCTTCTTTGTTCACAGGCAAGCCTTGTAGGTTGTATCGTGCTACTTCGTACGCTTCAGTATCAACAGTGATGTCTCTTTGATATGTTATTATACCTGGATCATCTGGGTTAGTAGAAGATGTTTTTTTTGAGAGTAGATAGTTAACCGTAGATATAAAAGAGCTGGCACTTGTTGAAGTTGCTGAACTGCTCATAAATTCAACTTCATAACCTTCTTGTGCTAGGAGGTTAAGAATGTTACCAACTTTATCAGCAATATAACTACTCATACCCTCTGGAATGTCACCAGTAAGATAACAATATTGGTTGGTTAGATTACTTAATTGAGTTGCATGCAAATTAATATAACTCTTTTGTGCATAAGAACTAGCACCCGCTACGAGAAGCAATAAAAATAAGAAAATTTTTTTCATAAATCTATATCTTTGTAGTTAATAGAAAATATTAGTTTAATCTGTTAATATTCAGAGGTCATTTCAATAAAAGACGTGGGCTGCTTTTTATGCCACGCTTTGTAGTCTGACGGTCGTGAGAAAACCTTGAACGCAAAAGGGGATAAAAGAGACAGTCCACGCCGTAGCGTGGAAGCAGTCTTGCCTTCTCTTGCGTTCGTTTGAAAGTTTCTCACATTTTCAGACTACAAGAATGAGCATAACGCTTCTTTCTTCCAAAATGTCTTGGATTGCCTAGCAATCCATCGGCAAATATAGTCATTTTTTCACAAGTAGAGTCAACTTGCTTGCATTTTTTTACTTGAATGCTCTCAGAAACACGTTTTTGTTGTGTATCTTTGTGGTTGTGGATGGCTTTATGGTATATGTTTTGGTCGTTTTGGGGGCTTTATGGTTGACCTTGAGGCTGTTGCAATGACACAAGTCGTTCCGCTTGGATGAACTACCCGAATTTAATCGCTCCGTTTTAGAAGTGATGCGTCAGCCGCTGGAAGACAGGATAATAAGTATTAGCAGGGCGAAATACAGTACCGAATATCCCGCATCGTTCATGCTCGTGGCGAGCATGAACCCGTGCCCGTGCGGCTACTACGGCCACCCCAAGAAGAAATGCGTCTGCAACGAGTACCAGCGCCCGCACCTCGGCATCAACTTGTAAAATAAAGTTTTGTACAATTATTTTGTCATTGGAGATTTTTGTGTAATTTTGCGACATCATAATGTTGAAATATTAAGATAAAACTACAATAAGGTGTATGTATAACAGGATAATTAACCTTGATAACGAGTATAATGACAGTGTGTTTTTGTGGGGCGCGCGCCAGGTGGGCAAGACTACATGGCTGAATGCAAAGTATCCTGCTTGTCGCACTTATGACTTGCTACGACCATCGGAGTTTGAGCGATTGTTGCGCAGGCCTGAGATTTTGTCTGAGGAATTGGAGAGCTTTGGCGAAAATGATACGGTCATCATCGATGAAATACAGAAACTGCCGCAATTGCTTGACGAAGTGCACTCGCTGATACAAAGAAAAAACATTCGATTCATCTTGAGCGGGTCGAGTGCCAGAAAATTGAAAAGATTGGGCACGAACCTATTAGGCGGTCGGGCGTCCCGTGAACTGATGTTTCCTCTTGTCAGCGCCGAGATTCCCGATTTTGACCTTATTCGTGCTGTGAACAATGGCATGATTCCACGCCATTACATGGTGGATAATCCTAAAGAACGTCTGCGTGGCTACGTCGGCATCTACCTGAACGAGGAGATACGGCAGGAGGCCTTGACGCGTAATCTTCAGTCATTTTCGCGATTCCTAGAAATCGCTGCTCAGTGTGACGGCGAAATGTTGGTCTACAAGAACATTGCTCAAGACTGTGGTATTGATTACCGAACGGTGAAAGAATACTTTACTATTCTTGAGGACACATTGTTGGGTTATCTCATTCCAGGTTTCACGTCATCACGCAAACGCCGGGCGATTGCAGCTCCCAAGTTCTATTTGTTCGATGTTGGTCTTGCCAATTATCTCACCCATCGTGGTACATTGCGCCCTGGCAGCGATGACTTTGGGCATGCATTCGAGCATTTCATCATTCAAGAAATCATAGCCTATTTGGGTTATAACCACATTGATGAACGGCTCACTTACTGGCGCACATCAGGTGGATATGAAGTAGATGCCATTGTCGGAGAGGGACGCCTGGCAATCGAAATCAAAGCAACAGACGAAGCCAAGTCGCGCCACACTCATGGATTGAAGGCGTTCAGGGAAGACTTTTCTGAAGCCCGCTTGATCATCGTATCACTTGACAAATACCGCCGTATGATGAATGGTGTAGATATCATCCCAGCCACCGAATTCCTGCGAGACCTATGGCAAGGAGGTATCGTGTAAAGTCGCCCGCACCATCGCCTACATCGAGGTCTGCGCCGCCATCCTCGACCACTACAGCAGGGGCGTGAAAGTATCACCCAACTTCCATCAGGGGAGGTTGGGTGATGCTTACTCTAGGGATGAAGGTGATGTTTTCTTATTTGTACAGGAAGCGTTTGATGGTTTTTTTCGGGGTCTTTTCGAAGGGCTCCTCCATCAATTCCACTTTTGTGATCTTGCTGTAGGCGGGAAGGGATTTGTTGGCTTCGTTGCGCATGTTTCCAGGGGCGGCCGATTTGGCCTCGTCGTCCATGTCATCGGGGAATTCGGGATATACGAGTGCCACAATCTTCCCGTCGCGGTCCACGACGAGACATTCGCTCACATACTGGCAGTTGGCCAGGACGGCCTCCACCTCTTCGGGATAGATGTTTTGGCCCGAGGAGTTCAGGATCATCGACTTGATGCGTCCGCGGATAAAGATGTTGCCGCTCTTGTCCATCACGCCCAGGTCGCCGGTGCGGAACCAGCCGTCCTCGGTAAAGGCAGCCTCGGTTGCTTCGGGATTGTTGTAATAGCCTATCGTCAAGTTGGGTCCCTTGGCTTGGATTTCGCCGGGTATGTTTTGGGGATCCTCCGAGTCGATGCGCAGGTCGTGGACGGGTTTGCCGCAAGACCCTGGCACGAACTTCTTCCAGCTTTCATATCCCAGCAGCGGGCAGGCTTCGGTCATACCATAGCCCACGGTATAGGGCAGGTGTATCTTCTTGAAGCATCGCTCAGCCTCGGGGTTGAGCGCCGCTCCACCCATGATGAAGCATTGCACGCTACCGCCGAAGGCTTCTATCATCTTGTTGCGGGCTTTTCTGTAAATCAGTTGGTTCAGCCCCGGGATGGCAAGCAATGTTTTTGCTTTTTCCAACGCGGGTTTGATGGCGTTGGCATAGATCTTCTCCATCACCAGCGGCACCGTCACCACCATATAGGGCTTGATGTCCTGCATCGCTTTGAGAAGGGTAGTGGGCGATGGGGTCTTGCCCAGGAAATACACGGTCACTCCATCGACGTTAGGATGGATGAACTCGATGGCCAATCCGTACATGTGAGCCAGCGGTAACATCGAAACAATCGTTTGGCCGGGCGTGTTCGGGAAGTGTGTGTTGGCGAAGTCGTCGGTGTCTGATATGGCATTGTAGGTGAGCATGACACCCTTGGGGTTGCCCGTGGTTCCCGACGTGTAATTAATGATGGCCAGGTCGTCGGCATTGTCGGTCGGATAGGCCACCTGTTCGGGCCACATGCCATTGGGATAACGCTCCGAGAACGCCTTCTTGCGGTTGTCCCAGGCGTCGGCCGTCACCTGATCCCGGTGCCAGAGCAGATTGCCGTCCCTCACATTGATGGCGGCTTTGAGTTTAGGCATTTCCTCTGGATTCTGTTTTGCCCATATGTCGTCATCAACAAAAAGCACAACACTGTCTGAATGGTTGGTGAGGATAGATACCGTGCTCGGGTGAAAGTCGGCCAATAGAGGGACCGCCACACATTCATTGACATTGATTCCCCAAAAGGTCATCGCCCATCGGGCTGAATTGCGTGCACACAGAGCGATTTTATCACCCTTATTGATTCCGGCTGCAGCAAAGAAGATGTGGAACCGTTCGATATTTGTGGCCAGCTGGGCATAGGTAAAAGAGTCGCCGTTGTAGTCACACAGGGCTTTTTGGGTCCATTGTTCGCGGACCGTTTGTTCCAATTTCGACAAATAGTGCCTCATAGTTTTCCTTGTTTTATCATCTACAAACATTTTGGCATAATAACCAAAACAATTAAATTAATTCACCCAAAAGTACAACAATTTTTTTAATTATCGCTCTTTTTGGGCAAAAACCTCGTTTTTGTAACGATACGCCTCATGTGTTAATATATTTTAACAAACTAGTGCCGAGAAATTGGCACACATTTGACATATTTTTGTGGCGTGAAAGTTAAAAACACATTTTTTGCGAACTATGCAGATAGGCTGCGTAGTGCTGATGTACCTTTGCCGGCACTTTGTGGCATCGCCCCAAGTGTTAAACTGAAGTTAAATATCCCTTGTGGATTGAATTTTTTGTTGTTGATTTCCATATTACATTTATCCCGCCCTTGAGAGGGAAAAATAGTTGCCTAGTTCTCACCTCTGCCATGAGGTTCTATTCCAGTGATTTAGAAACATTTCTGAAACACCTAGGGTTGATTGATTTTTATGTGAGTGAATTGCCATTTTTTTTCAATGTATTTATTAACGTCCTAAAACGAAAAAGCGAATGACAACGATTAAAACTTCTTCGATGAGAACTTACAGCCGCGTTCACAACTATCTTTACAACAAGAACATCGAGTGTTGGTGTGACCTCGAGAACCTTGAAGTCAGTTTCTTCAACCTCAATCGCGAAGAGACCGACGAACTCCTGAAAAAACTGGTCAAGCATTTCCACTTGACCCCCGTTAAACAAAGCTCTCTCGCCGCCTGAGCCCCTTTCCGGTTCCCCGCGACAAGTTGGTCGACCTACGGGTAAAAAAATCCCCTGGGTGCCGTTAACACAGCATCCAGGGGTGTGGAAAATATATCGTCGCGAGGATTACGCCCCGCGGAGCCAATGGCTCCAGAAAAAACTCTCTCTAAATTCTCTCTAAACTCTAAACTCTAAACCCTAAACTCTAAACTTCTAAAATTGCCAAAAATGCTGGCAATTTTAGAATTACGTGTCGATTGTGGCATAGGTCGCATTCTCCTCGATGAACTTGCGGCGAGGATCCACGTCCTCGCCCATGAGCATCGAGAAGATACGGTCGGCCTCGGCAGCGTCGCTGATGTTGACGCGCTTGAGCAGGCGGTTGTTGGGATCCATGGTGGTCTCCCACAGCTGCTCGGGGTTCATCTCACCCAGACCTTTGAAGCGCTGCACGGTGATGGCATCCTCGTTGCCACCGGCATACTCGTCGATGAAGCGGCGCAGGTGCGTCTCGTCCCAGCAGTATTCCTCGCGGTTACCCTTCTTGGTGCGGGCGCGGTACAGGGGCGGTGTGGCGATGTAGAGGTAGCCGTTCTCGATGATGGGCCTCATGCGGCGGAAGAAGAAGGTCATCAGCAGGGTGTCGATGTGCGCGCCATCGACGTCGGCATCGGTCATGATGATGATGCGGTGGTAGCGCAGCTTGCTCAGGTTGGCCTCCTTGGGGTCTTCCTCGGTGCCGATGGTCACGCCCAGGGCACGGAAGATGGTGACGATCGAGTCGCTCTCAAACACCTTGTGGTCCATCGCTTTCTCGACGTTGAGGATTTTACCGCGCAGGGGCAGGATGGCCTGGAACTTACGGTCACGGCCCTGCTTGGCGCTGCCGCCTGCCGAGTCACCCTCGACGAGGAAGAGCTCGCTCTCGGCGGGATCCTTCGACGAGCAGTCAGCCAACTTGCCGGGCAGACCGCCACCGGCGAGCGGCGACTTGCGCTGCACCTTGAGGCGGGCGTTCTGGGCGGCATGACGTGCCTGTGCGGCCAGGATGACCTTCTCGATGACGGTCTTGGCCTGGTTGGGATGCTCCTCCAGATAGTTGTTCAGCGCTTCGCGAACGGCGGTTTCTACGGCGCCGATGACCTCGTTGTTACCGAGCTTGGTCTTGGTCTGTCCCTCGAACTGGGGCTCCAGCACCTTGACCGAGATGATGGCCGTGAGGCCCTCGCGGAAGTCTTCGGGCTTGATTTCCACCTTGGCTTTCTCGAGCATCTTGTTGTCCTCGGCATACTTCTTCAATGTTGAGCCGAGGCCGCGGCGGAAGCCTGTCAGGTGGGTACCGCCCTCAATGGTGTTGATGTTGTTGACAAACGAGTAGATGTTCTCGTTAAACGAGGTGTTATAGGTCATGGCGACCTCAACGGGGATGTCGCCCTTCTTGCTCTTGATGTGGATGACGTCCTGGATGAGCGCCTCCTTGTTGCCGTCGCTCGCTGTAGTAGGTCTCGCTGTGGCAGTTGCCGTTCTCGTCCTTGCTGCGCAAGTCGGTGATAGTCAGAGTCACACCGGCATTCAGGTAGGCCAGGTCGCGCAGGCGCTTCGACAGGATGTCAAACTCATATACGGTAGTCGAGAAGATGCTTGCATCGGGGTGGAAGATGATGGTCGTGCCGTGGTCCTCCTCGCGGCAGTCACCGATGATCTTCACCTCGCTCGTCGGCTTGCCCAGGCTGTATTCCTGCATATAGACCTTGCCGCCGCGGCGCACCTCGGCACGCAGGTAGTCGCTCAGCGCGTTCACGCAGCTCACGCCCACGCCGTGCAGACCGCCCGACACCTTGTAGGAGCCCTTGTCGAACTTACCGCCGGCATGCAGCACGGTCATGACGACCTCGAGGGCCGACTTGTGCAGTTTCTCATGCTCGTCAACGGGGATGCCGCGGCCGTTATCCTTGACGGTGATGCTGTTGTCCTCGCCGATAAACACATCGATGCGGTTACAGAATCCTGCCAACGCCTCGTCGATGGAGTTGTCCACGACCTCGCTCACCAGGTGGTGAAGACCCTTGACATGGGTGTCGCCGATGTACATCGCCGGACGCTTGCGAACGGCCTCCAGACCCTCAAGCACCTGGATGTTAGACGCAGAATAATTTTTTTCTTCTTGTTCTTCGATATATTTGTTTTCTTCTGACATAAAAATGAAGTTTTTTTCGTGTTTATACCCTCAAAAAACGGGGGTGTCTAAAAACGTACAAAATTACAAAAAATCGGCCGTTTGCCCAAAGCCAAAATCCTTAAAAAACACTAAATTCGACGTAGTTCATCATCCCGGAAAAGCGATGATTTCAATCCTATTTTCCCCATTCCAAATAATACCATTTTCCGTCCAAATGTGGGGTAAAAACCATAGATTTGGACAAAAACCGAACGATTTTCGTCCAAATGTGGGTCAAAACACCCACTTTTGGACAAAAACCCAAATATTACTTGGAAATCACAACTCAGCGAATAAATCTCGAGTTGTGAGTTGACTATGGACGATTGATGAATGTGCCCCTTTGGCGACACCCATTGGAGTGATAAATGTCAGAACCGGGCCACGAGTGATGCCCGTGACGTCCATGAAGAGGTCTTTGCGTTCCCGCAGCCGTGCCGCATAATCCTTGGTGATATTATAGAGTTTCTCAGAAAATTTCATCTCAACGAGGTGGATGATTTTGTCGGCACGCTTGATGACGAGATCAATTTGGGCACCTTTACGGGGGTCGCCCTTGCGAGGTACAAAACGCCATGATGAGGCTTCGGTAGCCATTCCTGCAATACCTAATCCTTTCTTGATGTGAGGCAAGTGGCGTAGGCATACTTCTTCAAAGGTAAAGCCTTCCCACGATTCCACACTGCGGTCTGTAAAGTGGTGTTGCCAGTACTGTTCATCTCGAGTGCGGTTATTCTCCACATAGCGGAAATAGAACAAAGTGTAAAAGTCGGCAAGTCTATAGAGTGTCTGCTTGTTTTTATTACCGAACTGAGCGTAGGATATGATGAAATCGCAACGTTCCAGGTTGTTAAGCATCTTGCTCAGGCCCCCGCCGCTATATCCTGTCTTTTGCTCAATCTCGCTACGGGTGAAGCCTTCGCGCTTGGTTGCAAGATACTTGACAATATTGATATAACGATCGGCTTTATTGAACAGGGCATTGTATAGTTCGTTGATCTCGTTGCTCAAGTCTCCACCCCTGCGAAATATCAAGGAATCCACATTCTCGGGAAGGCTCAACTCGGGTTTCAACAGGCTCAAATAGTATGGTACGCCACCAAATACCATATAACACTGCAGGATTTGGTACTCATCCCACTCAAAGCCGTGCTCGATAAGGTAGTCTTTGCACTCGCTCAGATAGAATGGGCGCAGGTAGATGCTATGTGTAATGCGGTTGTGCAGTCCACCCTGATTGTCCTCTAACTTTTCTTTCATCCAACTCGTGGCGCTACCACAGGCAATGAAAACGATATCGTCTCGATTTTGCACCCAATTGGACCAAAAATATTCAAGTTCATCAACAAACTCGCTACCCTGGGTGTCAATCCACGGCATTTCATCAAAAAAAATGACCTTGCGCTTGTCTGGACAATGGTCAAGATAAACTTGTAGTTCCAGGAATGCTTCGTGCCAATTACTGAATTGAGGAATATCGCTGCGCCTGGAGTATTGAGCGAGGGCCTCCCTGAAGTTCTGTAACTGAACTGCTTTTTTCTGACGATGAGCCCCTACATAGTGGAAACTGTATTTGTCTTGAAAGAACCTACGCACCAGAAAGGTTTTTCCGATACGGCGACGGCCATATAGGATAATAAGCTCAGAACGATTAGATTCCATAGCCCACTTCAGCTCTTCACATTCCTGTTTGCGTCCAATCAGTTTTTCCATTGTCATATCAATTATTTTGGGAATGATATAGGAGTTGACCCTGAAAGATTATTAATGCGAACCTTTAGCTCGGCGAAGCCAATTTCACTAATGAGACTAATTTCACGAAAAAATAAAAATCTATTCGTAAAAATTAGATGAATTCGTGTAATTGGCATTTGCCCCGCAGGGTTTTAGGCCAACAGCTTTATCATTGCCATTTTTTTTGATGGCAAAGATAAAGCGGAAAAATGATAAAAACAACGATTTTTGTCCAAATGTGGGGTAAAAACCATAGATTTGGACAAAAACTGAACGATTTTCGTCCAAATGTGGGTCAAAACACCCACTTTTGGACAAAAACCCAAATATCAACAATCATCTCCTAATTCCTCATTCCTAATTCCTCATTCCTAATTGCTCATTCCTCATTCCTCATTCCTAATTTAAAAAATTACTATCTTTGCACTGATGAAACTGCATGAGAAGTTTATAGAGCAATTACAGGCACTGTTGCCTGACGAGTGGGAAGCGCTGGCCGAGGCTATCACGACGAGCGAACCCAGTGTCGCCGTGCGTGTTAACGATGCACGCCTAGTGGGGGTGCCCGAGGGTGCCCGCCGTGTGCCTTGGTGTGACCAGGGTTTCTATCTTTCCGATAGGCCCGCGTTCACATTTGACCCCGACTGGCATGCGGGGCGCTACTATGTGCAGGATGCCTCGTCGATGTTCATCGCTCATGTCATCCGGCAGTTCATCCATCAGCCGGTGCGCTATCTTGACCTGTGTGCCGCCCCTGGCGGCAAGACGACAGCCGCGGTTCAAGCCTTGCCGCAGCAGTCGCTGGTGGTGGCCAACGAAATCGTGCCGCCTCGGGCCCGTGTGCTGGCCGACAACATCATCCGCTGGGGTAGTCCCCGTTGTGTGGTGACGAGCAACGCACCTGCCCACGTGGGCAAGATGACCCATTTCTTTGACGTCATCGCCGCTGACGTGCCGTGCAGTGGCGAGGGGATGATGCGCAAGGACGACGAGGCGGTGGCCCAGTGGTCTCCCGCCCTGGTCGAGCAATGCGCCCAGCGTCAGCGCGAAATCCTGGCCGACGTGTGGAATGCCCTGCGTCCCGGCGGCCTGCTCATCTACAGCACCTGCACCTACAACCACCAGGAGAACGAGCAGATGGCCGATTTCATCGTCAATGAGTTGGGTGCCACCTCGCTCGAGGTGCCTGTTGAGCCCCAATGGAACATCCATCCCGCCATTGGCAGCGAGTGTCACTGCTACCGTTTCATGCCGCACCGCGTGGACGGTGAGGGCCTGTTTATGGCAGTATTCCGCAAGGATGGCGATGCCCCGCGGCAGGATATACGCGTCAAGGATAAAAACGCAAAAAAATCCGATGAAATCGGCAAGAATTGGCTCTCACGCCCCGACGATTATGTGGTCGAACAACAGGGAGACTTGTCGATTGCGGTGCCTGCTGACATCCGTCGCGAGGTGACGGCCCTGCGCACCTCGCTGAATGTGCTGCACGCCGGCGTGGAACTGGCTACCGTCATGGGCCGCAAGACAGTGCCGCATCACGCCCTGGCGATGTCAACGGCGAGGGATGCCGATGCTTTCCCCGTCTGCGAGGTGGATTATCCCACCGCACTGCGTTACCTGCGTGGCGAGAGCATCACGGTTGACGGCCCGCGTGGCTACGTCCTCGTCGCCCATCAGGGCGCTGTCCTCGGTTTCGCCAACAACCTGGGCAACCGCGCCAACAACCTCTACCCCAAGTCCCAACGCATCCTCAGCACCCACCTCCCCGACACCAAACCAATTGTTTCTATTTTGGTGCCATAACCCGATTTTTTTAATAGTTAAGGCCATTAGCGTCCACTAAAATTTGGCAAAATTTGCTATAAATAGCTAAAAACCAATGGTTTGTATCGGTTTTCGGGCCGAACGGATTTGAAATCACAAATCAGTTGAACTTTTTAGTGGACAGCAATGAGTTAAGGCACCAAAATAATTCGTTCTTGAGGGATATAAATAAATTCGGGACCAAGCATCAACTCTCTATTTTATAAGAAGCGCCCATCTTGGCATGGATGAGCGCTTCTGTCACTTTATGAATCAGCTATTTATAGATTTAAGTAGCTTTTTAAGGCATTGACATATTCCTCAAAGGCCTTGCGCCCTTGTTCGGTGACTTGGCAGGCGGTGCGTGTCTTCTTGCCGACAAAACCCTTGGTGACGGTGATGTAGCCGGCTGCAGAGAGTTTGTCTAGCTGCACGCTCAGGTTGCCCGCTGTGGACTCGGTCTGCTCCTTGAGATAGACGAAGTCTGCCTCGTCCACATTCATCAGTATCGACATCACCGCCAGCCGCAGCTGGGAGTGAAGGATGGGATCCAGCTCTTTCATCGCTGCTGCTTGGCCTTGTAGTTAATAATATGACCCGGGATTATCATCATGCAGATGAAAGCGATGATGAACATCGGCAGATACCAGTTGGCACCAAAAGGAATTCCTGCGGCAATGCAACACATGGTGAAAATGCCGACGCACAATCCCAATGCGCCACCAACGACCAGTGACTTCTCTTTCACGACAATACCGTGGGCTATTTCGGCCATCGGCACCATAATCAAAGCGAAGATGAACATCGACTTCCAGATGTTGGAAGATGCATGGGCAAAAAAGATGAAGCCGAAACAGGTCAGCATTGCCACTAATGAGGAAATGCCCACAACGGTCCAAATTTGCGTAACAATGCGGTCGGAATAGCTCTTCACGCCAGATTTCACTTTCTGCTTCTTGTCCATCAAGGGCTTGAGGATGTTACCAAGCAGGGGTATCAGAAACCAGCCCAGGTTGTAGATCGGATTGCCTGTCTTAACAAGCAGAATCCATACCAGGGCGGTCACTGCCACCGTGAGGTATCCCCACATCAGCATAATGTTGCCGTCGCCCACATAGCGCTCACGGGTGCGCTGGATCATCGCGGTAATCAATTCGAGACTTTCTTTCTCGGTCATTCTCTTCTCTTCCATAACTTGAATTGTTTTTAATTTGGTTATAAAGTGGTTTAAAATATAAACTAAAACTCTCTGAAAAAAGAACAGCACGCGCGATTACCGTTCTTATTTCACGCTGCAAAGATAAAGCGGTTTATAATATAAACCAAATTTTCCACCATTATTTAACCTTTATTAACATACTTGTATCAAAATAGCATCTTCTTTAATCTCGACGTAGGGCCTCGCCTTGGCGTGGCCGCTTGTCCCCTCAAAAATACCAGCCCCACCAGTGACACGTTCCACCATTGAGATCACGGGTGCCATCAGCTGGGACGGTTCTAATGATGCGGTAAGCGAAGCGGCGCCATCAGTTAGACCCGTCCCAATGATGCACCACCCTCGCCGCTGCCACCATAACCAGAAAAACTCACAAGTGTAATTACCATCACTTCTCTGCTTTAATGGCGGACATTACTTTGCGCCTTAGCGCCTTAGCGCCTTAGCGTGGGGTCAAAAGGTTGAATAGTTACATCAAAATAGCATATTCTTAATCAAGATGTGCGGCTACGCCAAGGCGAGGCCTACGTCCATAATGTGATTTTTCATGGGCTCCAATAATAAAATCTAGTGGCCAGAGAAGTCTCTCTAACCACTAAACTCTAAACTCTAAACTTCAAGCGGCCATGAGCCACTCGAGTAAGTCTCTCTAAACTCTAAACCCTAACCTCTAAACTTCAAGCGGCCCGAGGCCGCTTGAATAAGTCTCTCTAACCACTAAACTCTAAACCCTAAACTTCAAGCGGCCCGAGGCCGCTTGAATATTACCCTACTTGGCAGCCGGGCTTGACGGGGCCGGTCGGGCCGATGACGACGAGGCGTCCGCCGGCGTCCTCGGCGCTCAGGATCATGCCCTGGCTCTCGATGCCCTTGAGTTTGCGCGGCGGGAAATTGGCGATGAAGCACACCTGCTTGCCCACCAGTTCCTCGGGTTCATACCACTTGGCGATGCCGCTGATGATGGTGCGTCCGGCCATGCCGTCGTCGATGGTGAACTTCAACAGCTTGTCGGCCTTCTTCACCTTCTCGCAGGCGGTGACGGTGCCCACGCGGATGTCGAGCTTGGCAAAGTCGTCGATGGTGCACGACGTGGTGACGGGCTTGGGCTTGAAGTTGTTGATGATATTCTCCTGCTTGATGCGCTCCAGGCGGTCGATCTGCGCTTGGATAACGTCGTCCTCGATCTTCTCGAACAGCAGCACGGGCTGCTCCAGCTGGCGTCCGGCGGGCAGGATATCGATGTCGCCCAGACGGCTCCAGTCGGCCTTCTCCATGCCGATCATGCCGCGCAGCTTCTCGGAGCTGAAGGGCAGGAACGGTTCAAAGGCGATGGCCAGGTTGGCGGTAATCTGCAGCGCCACGTTCATGATCGTCTGCACGCGTGCCATGTCGGTCTTGGCCAACTTCCAGGGCTCAGTGTCGGCCAGGTACTTGTTACCGATGCGGGCCAGGTCCATGGCGTCCTTCAGGGCCTCGCGGAAGTGGAAGTGCTCGATGTGGTCAACCAGTACGGCCTTCACGCCCTTGAACTCCTCGATGGCGGCGCGGTCCACGTCGGTCAATTCGCCAGCCTCGGGAACGATACCACCGCAGAACTTGTGCGTCAGCACCAGCGCGCGGTTCACAAAGTTGCCCAGGATGGCCACCAGCTCGTTGTTGTTGCGGGCCTGGAAGTCCTTCCAGGTGAAGTCGTTGTCCTTGGT
The DNA here is from genome assembly GCA_902776955.1 of uncultured Bacteroidales bacterium. Classification (GTDB taxonomy): domain Bacteria; phylum Bacteroidota; class Bacteroidia; order Bacteroidales; family Muribaculaceae; genus Sodaliphilus. The sequence continues at coordinate 92,455 of CACYSG010000005.1, forward strand.
CTCGGGAGCATTGGCCGTCAGGACATAGCGCAGCACGTCCTGCTTGCCGGGGAAGTCCTTGAGGTACTCATGCAGCCACACGGCCCAGTTGCGGCTCGTCGAGATCTTGTCGCCCTCGAGGTTCAGGAACTCGTTGGCAGGCACGTTGTCGGGCATCACATAGTCGCCGTGAGCCTTCATCATCGTCGGGAAGATGATGCAGTGGAACACGATGTTGTCCTTGCCGATGAAGTGGATCAGGCGTGTGTCCTCGCGCTGCCACCACTGCTGCCACGTGCCCCAGCGCTCGGGGTGGGCCTCGCAAAGCTCCTTGGTGTTGCTGACGTAGCCGATGGGCGCGTCAAACCACACATACAGCACCTTGCCCTCGGCACCCTCGACGGGAACGGGGATACCCCAGTCCAGGTCGCGCGTCATGGCGCGGGGCTGCAGCCCGTTGTCGAGCCACGACTTGCACTGGCCATAGACGTTAGAGCGCCACTCCTTGTGGCCCTCGAGGATCCACTCCTTGAGCCAGCCCTCATACTCGTTGAGCGGCAGGAACCAGTTGGTGGTGTCCTTGAGCACGAGCGGATGGTCGCTGTCCTTGGCGTGCGGGTTGATCAGCTCGGTCGGGTCCAGGTCGCGGCCGCAACCGTCCTCACACTGGTTACCCTTGGCTGCCGGATGGTGGCAATAGGGGCACTCGCCCTCGACGTCGCGGTCGGTGAGGAACTTGCCGTCCTGCTCGTCATAGAACTGCTTGGTGGTCTTCTCAATGAGCTTGCCCTCGTCATAGAGCTTGCGGAAAAATTCGGCGGCAAACTGGTGATGCGTCTTGCTGGTCGTACGGCTGTAGATGTCGTAGCTGATACCCAGCTCCTCGAACGACTCCTTGATGATACTGTGGTAGCGGTCAACGACCTGCTGGGGCGTGATGCCCTCCTTGCGGGCGCGTTGGGTCACGGGCACACCGTGCTCGTCACTACCGCCCACAAACATCACGTTCTCGCCCTGCAGGCGCAGGTAGCGCACATAGATGTCGGCAGGCACATACACACCGGCCAGGTGACCGATGTGGACCGGTCCGTTAGCATAGGGCAGCGCCGTCGTCACCAGCGTCCGCGCAAATTTCTTCTCATTCTCCATTTTATTCTATATCTTAATGTTAGTCTCTTATTTGGGCTGCAAAGGTACGAAAAAGTTTCCTGAAACACTGATTTAAAGACAAGAAATACAAGAAACACAATTTTTTGATGAATAAACCGCCTAATCTTTCTGGTTCTTCCTGTATACCTGATAACCCAATCCTCATGATCTTCAATAAAACACAATTCAAACAACTCACACATTTAGCAGTCCAAACTGCCATAAATGTAAAGACGCAAAACAACTGAATCATCTGATAACTCTGACATCCAGAATATTCAGATATTTCAGTTGTTATTAAATCAGCTGTTACAATCCCGGATGGCCTTGTATTTATTGTACTTATTGTTTTCCTTTTAAAGCGTTGTCCAAGTTGTCCAAGTTGTCGTTAAATACCACCCTTGTATTTGTTTTTATAGAAATTCTATTATAGAAATCCTATAAAATTTAGAGAAACACATGTAAATTGCTGTATTATTGGGTGTTATAACTGTAGAGACGCAAAATTTTGCGTCTCCCACCGTCAGGCGTTACTAACTTGCTGACCTTGAGACGCAAAATTTTGCGTCTCTACAGGGGGGTGAAAAACAACTGAATCATCTGATAACTCTGACATCCAGAATATTCAGATAATTCAGTTGTTATTAAATACAGTTGTTACAATCCCGGATGGCCTTGTATTTATTGTCTTTATTGTTTTCCTTTTAAAAAGTTGTCGTTGTCGCTCTTGCAGACAAAAGGACAACTCAAGCAACCTATAAAAAAGTTGTTCAAGTTGTCCAAGTTGTCGTTAAATCCCTGAAGGCCTTGTATATCGTTGTTTTCCTTTTAAAAAGTTGTCTTTAATCCCTGAAGGCCATGTATTTTAGGTGGTTGTCGTTACTTCACGAGGATCTTCTTGCCGTTGTGGATGAAGATGCCGCCAGTGGGGTTCTCGGTGGGCTGGCCCATCAGGTTGTAGTAGAGGCCGTCGGCCTGCTGTGCGGCTTCAACTTCCTGTACGCCGGTGTTGTCCTGGTGGGGAGGCATGAAGATAACGAGGCCCTTGCTAGGGTCGTCCACCTGGTGGTAGATGACTTCCTCGATGTTCTCCTCGGTCTGCTCGATGACGTTCCAGGTGTTACCCTGTGCCCAGATGGTGGCGGTGCCGTTGTTGAACAGGTCATAGAGCACGCCGCCGTTACCGTTGTTCACAAAGGTGTTGTTGCCGGGGTTGTAGTCCTCGGCCTGGGGATCCTCGACCTTACCCAGGTTGATGTTGGGAGCGCCGGTGGGCACGGTGATGCCCCACAGGCCACCTTCCATCCAGTTACCCTCCATGTAGATGTTGGCACTGCTGCTGGTGTCATAGATGCTGACGCAGCTACCACCGTTGTTGGGGTTGGTCTCGTAGCAGTTGTCGATCATCGTGTTGTTGAGGATGTAGGCATCCACACTGCCGATGGTGGTGATACCATAGCGGTTGTCGGCGATGTAGTTGTTCTCGATGACGTTCATGCCGCTGTGGCCCAGGCCCATCATGTTGCTCAAGCCGATGCCGCCCGACATGGTGAACTGGCCGCCAATCACCTGGTTGTCGGCGATGAGCACGTCATAGGCGCCGCCCACGGTGAGGTTGATCTGGGGCTTGTTGCGGTTGGTGGTCACATTGTGCCAGAAGAGGCAGTTGCGGATGATGATGCCCACGGGATTGGTGGCACCGTTGCCGATGGCGTTGACGGTGTTCTCGATGAAGTAGCAGTTCTCGACAACGTTGTTGTCGCACGATGCGTTAAACGACAGGGCGCCCGAGCTGGAGCTCTTGCCGTTGTGCAGGGTGAAGGTGCAGTTGTCGGCTTGCAGGCTGCTGTTCAGGCCGCCGAAGACGACACCCACATACTCAAAGGTGACGTTCTTGAGCACGGCGTTGCCGTTCTCGCCCAGCATCCAGAAACCCTTGGGGTTGCTGCCCTCGGCGTCGCGGGTAACGACTGCGGTGTCGGCGGGAGCGAAGTCGGCGTCACCGTCAATAGTGATCTGCACGCCGTTGGCCATCTTGATGACGTCGTTGTTCTCGAGGCGCAGCACGTCGCCCTCGCTGATGGTGAAGTTGGCGCCCACCAGGTAGGAACCGTCGTCCTGCAGGGTCACGCCGGTGCCCTCGATCTGGCTCAGGCTGTTAAAGGTGTACACGTTGCCCGTGCCGTCGCTGACAAACTGGGCCATTGCTCCGACAGCGACTGCTGCCATGAGCATGAATGCGTAGAATTTCTTCATGTTGTTAATCGTTATTAAGTGGTTAATGAAATGAGAGTTGCAAAGATAGCCCAAATAATCGGAATAATTATCAACCCGTTGGCAGAATTATATAATAATAGAGCGGTGTGCGTGAAAATGCAGAGGTGAATAACTGATGGCATAAACGCCCGAAGGGCGGTCATTTGAATAACCCTGGGTAATGCAAACCGCTGAGCGGCAGCGAAGTGGTTTGCATCACCCAGGGGAGAGCGATACTATCCCCGTCGCTGGAGGCGACCCCAATTGTGCCAGCCAAGATGGAGGGGTCGCCTTCAGCGACAGTTCTCGTTTCAATACTCCCCCGATGAATCAGCCGCCTTCGCTTTGCTCAGTTGCCTGATTTATCGGGGGTTATCCATAGGCCACCCTCCAGGTGTCAATTGACGGGTAAGAAAATACAGTATTTAATTCAGCCAATGGAATAATTATCATCAATATTATACATTTTTGTAAATTGTCGGCCGTTTTTTGCTAAATAACCGAAATTGTTGTAATTTTGTGAAAAATTTGAGTGTATTCATCTATAAACAAATAATATTCAATGGATTACTCCTTAGTTGACCTACTTGCCCTATTGGGTGCCGTGTGCCTTTTCCTTTACGGAATGAAAATCATGAGTGAGGGCTTGCAGAAGACTGCCGGTAGCCGCTTGCGTTCCATCCTGGCATGGATGACCAAGAACCGTTTCCTCGCCAGAGCTCGTCGGCCTCGGTGTCGATGGTGGTGAGCTTTGTCAACGCCGGTCTGATGCCCTTGGAACAGTCGCTCGCGGTGAGCTTTGGCGCCGCCCTGGGTACGACATTCACCGAGTGGATTATCGCTATCTTTGGCTTCAAGGTCAAGATGTCTGCATTCCTGCTGCCGTTGATGTTCTTTGCCGTTCCCCTGCTGTTTATCAAGAACGGCAAGTACAAGAACCTGGGTGAGTTGCTCATCGGCTTTGTGTTCCTGTTCATGGGTCTCGACGCCATCAGCGCCAATGTGCCCGACCTGTCCAAGTCGCCCGAAATTTTCGCGTCGTTGCAGCAGTTCACGTCGATGGGCTTTGCCTCGGTGCTGATTTTCACGCTTGTGGGCTGGCTGGTGACCATGGTGATCCAGTCGAGT
>CACYSG010000006.1 GCA_902776955.1 uncultured Bacteroidales bacterium
ATAGCACGGGACACGCCATTTTGCAAATCCAGCGAGCTAAATCGCTGATTCTCAGTTCCCAATTTTTCAGAAATCAGAGACCGCGGAAAACAGGAAAAACTACAGCAAGAAGAAATCCGTGCTACATGAAAAAACAACTGAATTATCTGAAGTTTCTGATAATCAGATTTTTCAGACAATTCAGTTGTTAAAGAAACCGTTGTTTCTGAATCTATCAATGTTGGCCCAACCTTTAGCTTCTGCTAAGCCAAACCCTGTGGGGCATTAAAAAAATCTATGGGCCAACTGCTATATCGTTCCTAAACTCAATCAGTTAGCTGAGTTGAGGAGCATGTTGATAAAGTCGATCACGTCGGTGATGTTGACCTCGCCGTCATTGTTCATGTCGCCATTGGCGGTGTTGATGCCGGTGGCGTCATCGCTGAGCAGGTAATTGATGAGGCTGCTCACGTCGCTGATGTTGACAAGGCCGTCGCTGTTCACGTCGCCCAGTTGAGCTGCATCGCCGATGATATTGGAGAAGTTCTTCCAATAGGGAGCGGTACGATAGGCTTCAAGGGCCGAGGCGGGAACGTGGAGCGTGCCCGAATAATCGGTGAATGAATTGCCATCACACACGGGAGGCGTCACGGCGGAGCAATAAACATGAGAAGGCTTGATGTACATGCCCTTAACTCCCGTAATCTGGCTATTGATGTGCAGTTCGACAGGCCTCTGAATCAAGATGGTTCCTCCTTGCCATTCTCCTTCACCAGTCAGCGTTAAAGAGGAAATGTGATAGCAGTTCTCGAACGCATAGTAGGCCAGCGATGTAACCGAGGTGGGAATCGTCACGCTTGCCAAGCCATAGCAGCTGGCAAAAGCGTTGTAGTCGATAGTGGTGACGCCGACGGGGATGAGGATGCTCTCCAGGGCACTGCAACCCTCGAATGTCTTCTCCTCGATGCTGGTGATAGCGGTACTGAGGGTGACACTCGTCAGGCCGCTGCAATTCTGGAAGGCATAACTGCCGATGGCGGTTACCGAGTTGGGGATATCCACGCTCTCAAGCGCGCTGCAGCCCGTGAATGCGCTCTGGCCGATTTCGGTGACAGTGCTGGGGATATTCACGCTCGTCAGGCCGATGCACTCATAGAATGAGCAGCCGCCAATGGTGGTGGCCGAGGCGGGGATGGTCACTGCCGTAAGGCTGCTGCAGTCGCGGAACAGGCCATAGCTGATGGCAGTGAGCTTGTTACTGATGGCCACACTTGCCAAGCTGGTGCATTGCTCAAATGCGCTACTGCCGATGGTAGTCACCGAGTTGGGAATCTCAAGGCTTGTCAAGCCACTGCAGCGGGAAAATGCATTGCTGCCAATGGTGGTGACCGTATTGGGGATAGTCACGTTAGCCAGCCCGGAGCAGTAAGAGAACGCATTGCTGCCGATGGTCGTGACACCATTGGGGATGGTGACACTTGTCAGGCTTTTACAGTTGGTGAATGCGGCGTAATCAATTTTGGTAACCGAGTTGCCAATGGTCACGCTTGTCATGCTGGTGCACGATGCGAAAGCATTATTGCCGACGATGGTGGCCGAGTTGGGGATGATGATTCCCGTCAAGGCGCTGCAACGGCAGAACGCTCCGTCGGCAATGGCCGTGACGGAGTTGCCGAGGGTGACGTTGGACAAGTTGCTGCAATCCGAGAACGCATAGGTGCCCAGGGTGACGACCGAGTTGGGGATGTTCACGCTTGTCAAGTTGGGGCAGCTCGCAAATGCGCTGTTGCCGATGGAGGTGACCGAGCTTGGGATTGTCACATTCTCGAGATTGGTGCATTTGCGAAATGCATAGTTGCCGATGGCAGTGACCGTGCCGGGAATATCCACGTTCTTCACCTCGGCACCGTTCATGTAGAGGTGCTGGGCATAATTAAGAGGATTGGCCTCAGAATTCTTGAAGTCAATGTGGCACCATGCTGCGATGTCCGTGATGGTGACCTTAGTCAGGCCCGTGCATTTGATGAAGGCATCTTTGTCGATGGTGTTCATGTTCCTGCCAATGGTCACGCTCGTGAGCCCGCTACAATTCCTGAACGCACTCTCGCCGATGGAGGTGACAGAGTTGGGCAAGTCCAAACTTGTCAACCCGCTGCAACTCGTGAAAGCCCAAGAGCCGATGGTGTTGACCGAATTTCCCATGGTCAGGTCCGTTATGCTGGAGCAGTAGGTGAACGCGCCGTTGCCGATGGAGATAACCGAGTTGCCGATGGTGACACTCGTCAGTTCATAGCAGCTGGAGAATGCGTAGTTGCCGATTGAGGTCACCGAGTTGCCAATCTTGATGCTGGTCAGTCCTCTGCTACCATCAAATGCGCTTTGGCCAATGGCAGTGACCGGATAGGTAACGCCATTGTAGCTTACCGTTTCGGGAATCACCACGTCGCCTGAATATTCAGCATATTCGTTAGGATTCGCCCCTTGATAAGTCACTGTGGCCTCGTTGCCGTTGATGTTGTAATAGATGCCGTCGACTGTGAAGTCGTGGGCCGAAACAAGTGCTGGTAAAAGTATTGCCAGAACCGATAATAAGGTTTTATTCATTGTTTTCATAGTTAGGTATAATAATATTGAATTTTTCTTACCACAAGTAGCAAAGTGTCAATGATTGCTTCGAAATTTGGCGGCAAAAGTACTGTTTTTCTGGCAAGTTACCAAAAATCACAAATTATTTCTCATATTTATTCGTATTGCTTCTGCCCTTGAGAGACGCGAGATGTCGCATCTTCACAGGATGCAATCCATCGTAGAGGTGACTGACGAACTGACGGCAAAAACCCGAAATGATGCTCCCGTTATCGGCAAGTTTCTTGAAATGCGCAAAAATTTTGGCATTTCGCTCAACTTGCACTAATTTTGTCGGCGCAATGAAGAAAAGTTTGCTCGCCATAGTAATCATGGTGACTGCCGCGATGATGAACATCACGGTGGCCCAGGACCTCCCTATGGATCGTTCCAAGCCTGCCAAGACCAAGAAGCAGCGTGTGGAGCCTTCCTATGCATGGAGTGTGAGCGAGCCGCTCGGGCTGCATTACCCCTCGACCATCGACACCATCCACCTGGACTATCACCGCACGATGGTGCCCTCGATGGTGAGCGACGCATGGCTGACGACAGGCAACTACGGCGCGCCGGGACAGAACCAGATTTTCATGGAGCGCCCCTTGACGAGCGAATTCTTCTTTGAGGACGCCATCGAGGCTTGGATGCACAATACGGGCACGATGCGTTTCTACAACACGCGCATCCCCATGACACTGCTCAGCCACTCGACCGGCGGCGACAAGTACAGCAACCTGGACCGCACCAAGCTAGAGTTCTCGGGCAACGTGGACCGCAAGACGCAGGTGGGCGGCGGCCTGGACTACATCTATAGCAAGGGCTCCTATGACGCGCAGGCCGACAAGGACTTCACGTGGCGCCTGTTCGGCTCACACATGGGCGACCGCTACGAGATGCAGACGTTCTTTAACCACTACAACTACACCACCAAGGAGAGCGGCGGCATCACCGACGACCGCTACATCACCGACCCCGCCGAGGTGCAGGGCGGCGAGACCAAGGTCGACAACAAGAGCATCCCCACCCTGCTGAACAACACCCATAGCCATCTGGAAGGCAGCCAGCTATGGCTCAACCAGCGCTACAAGGTGGGCTTCTATCGCTATCGCCGCGACAGCATCACCGACACCGTCATCGACCGCACTTATGTGCCCGTGACCAGCTTTATCTGGACGCTCGACTTCAAGCACGCCAAGCACCAGTTCATTAACAAGTCGGCGAGCCAGGACAAGAGCTTCTTTGACCACACCTACTTGGGCCTAAGCGGTACCGACGAGACGACGAGCTACTGGCGCTTGCGCAACACCGTCGGCGTGTCGATGCTCGAGGGCTTCAACAAGTACGCCAAGTTCGGCTTCTCGGTCTACGGCACCCATGAGGTGAGACGCTACACCCAGGTTCCCGACAGCGTCACGGGAACGATACTGCCCGAGGGGCTGGAACCCGTTCCCGCCGTCGTGGCGCACCGCACGACACAGAACCTGCTGTGGCTGGGCGGCCAGCTCACCAAGCAACGGGGCTCGCACCTGCGCTATAACGCCACGGCACAATTCGGCGTGCTGGGCGAGGCGGCAGGAGAGATTGACCTGACGGGCGACGTGACCACGCGCTTCAAGATGCTGGGCGACACGGTGAGCATCAAGGGATACGGCTACTTCAAGAACCTGGCGGTGCCCTATCTGCTCAAGAACTACGTCTCCAACCACTTCATTTGGGAAAACGACTTCTCCAAGACCAAACGCGTGCGCGTGGGCGGAGAGCTGGACATCCCCTTCTCGTGGACCAACTTCAACGTGGGCTACGAGACCCTGACCGACTATATCTATTGGGATGCCGACGGCCTGCCGGCACAGCACAGCGGCGCCATCCACGTGTTCAGCGCCAGGTGGCATCAGGGCCTGCACTTCAAGGCCTTCAACTGGGACAACAGTGTGACGCTGCAGACGAGCACCAACGAGGAAGTGCTGCCCTTGCCCAAGTTTGCCGTCTACAGCAATCTGTACGCCACCTTCACCATCGCCCGCGTGCTGCATGTGCAGATGGGCATTGACGGCAACTACTACACCAAGTACTACGCTCCCGTCTATAATCCCGCGACGATGACGTTCCACAGCCAGCACGATCAGGAATGCGGCAACTTCGCCATCATGAACCTGTATGCCAACTTCAGGATGAAGCAGGCACGTTTCTTCATCGCCTGGACCCACATCAACCAAAAGATCAAGGGCGGCGATGCCTACTTCGCCACGCCCCACTACCCGCTCAATCCGGCACGCCTGCAAGTGGGCGTAAGCGTCAACTTCGTCAACTGATTTTAAAACAACTGAGGAATCTGGATTTTCTGAGGCGGGGTGCCGTTACTGTTCAGCGAAAAACCTTCTGTAACGCCTCACGCTAAGCCGCAAAGGCGCTAAGCAAAGTCCGCCATTAAAGCAGAGAAGTGATGGTAATTACACTTGTGAGATCTTCTGGTTATGGTGACAGCAGCGACGGCGATGCATCATTGGGACGGTTCTAACTGATAGCGCCGCTTCGCTTACCGCATCATTAGAACCGTCCCAGCTGATGGCACCCGTGCTCTCAATGGTGGAACGTGAAGCTTAGCGGCTTTGCGCCTTAGCGTGGGGTCAAACGACTGAAGAGTTACGGGGTGTTATCATTTCCTTAATATATGTTAATTATGGGGCGAGGATAGCTGATTATCAGTTATAATGGTGTACATTTGTTTTTTAATTATGAACAGCCTAATTGGGAATAGTCGCTTTTTGTGCTCTCAAAGGGCATAAATCAAGTAAAAACAGATATTAAAAATTCTAAGATGTTTTCATCATCAACAGGCTATGTTTCTCGAGCCCGGCCTGTGCCACCTGATGATGGGACCATATCTTGAAAAAACGATAATATATTGATTTATAATAATTTATAACCATTTATTAACTAATTAAACATTTTTATTGATTTATGAAAAAATGCTATTATTTTCTGATGGTCATGCTTTTGGCCTTAGTATCAGTTAATCTTACCGCATGTGGTGACGACAAAGATGAACCCTCGACTGGTGGCGATGTAGTTGGAACATGGCAGCAGATCTACAATGATGAGGACGGACAGAGCGAGATTCTGGTACAATTCACCAAGGACGGCAAGTTCCATGAAGTTGACGTTTACAAGGAGGTAGGCGGCGAAGTGGATGTTGATATCGAGCACGGCACCTACACCATCCAGGGCAATAAGATGACCATTCGCTATGATGACGACGACTACTACATTGAGTGCACTTTCTCGGTTAAGGGAGACAAGATGACCGTTTCGCAGAGTGGCTACAGCCTGATTTATAACCGCGTTAGCGACAGCCTCATCCAGAGGTATCTCTAATTCGCATAGATTCCTATAAATCCATAGAACGAACGGATTAGCCAGTTCTGATCGATTTATAGCAAGACAAATCCATCATGTCCCTGCCGACGCTTGTTGGCAGGGACATGATTTCATTTACCACCCCTTGTTCATTATCCTGTAAAAAAGGGAGATATCTCGTTCCTGCGTCCCAACAATGGCACACGGCCTCATCAAAAAACAAATATAATTGGCTTTTTGCACTTGACTTGCACTATTTTTTGTACCTTTGTCCGTCGAAAGAGACTTCATATCATTAACAAGAATAATTCAAGAAATTTTAGAGAACATTATGCCTAAATTATCAGAACGCAGCATGAAGATGCCGGCATCGCCCATCCGCAGGCTTGCTCCATTTGCCGCCGAAGCCAAGAAGCGCGGCATCAAAGTGTATCACCTCAACATCGGTCAGCCCGACATCCACACCCCCGAGGAAGGTCTGGAAGCAATCAAGCACGTGGACCGCAAAGTGCTGGAATACTCGCCCTCGCAGGGCATTCCCAGCTATGTGGAGAAGCTGGTAGGTTACTACAAGCGCTATGACATCGACCTGAGTGTTGACGACATCATCGTGACCTGCGGTGGCAGCGAGGCTGTGCAGATGGCCTTCATGGTATGCCTGAACCCTGGTGACGAAGTCATTATTCCCGAGCCCGCCTATGCCAACTACATGGGCTTTGCCTGTGAGACCGGTGCCGTGGTTCGCACTATCACCACCCACATCGAGGACGGCTTCGCCCTGCCTCCCGTCGAGGAGTTTGAGAAGGTGATCAACGAGCGCACCCGCGCCATCATGATCTGCAACCCCAACAACCCGACCGGCACGCTCTACAGCCGCGAGGAGCTGATGCGCCTGCGTGACCTGGTGAAGAAATATGACCTGTTCCTGTTTGCCGACGAGGTTTACCGCGAGTTTATCTACAGCGATGCGCCCTACACCAGCGCCATGCACCTCGAGGGTATCGAGAACAACGTCATCATGATCGACAGCGTGTCGAAGCGTTACAGCGAGTGCGGTATCCGCATCGGTGCCTTCATCACCCGCAACAAGGAAGTGCGCGCCGCCGCCATGAAGTTGGCTCAGGCCCGTCTGAGTCCTCCCCTGCTCGGCCAGCTCGTTGCCGAGGCATCACTCGACGCACCGCAGGCCTACCACAAGGGCGTTTATGACGAGTATATCGCTCGCCGCAACTGCCTGGTCGAGGGCCTGAACAAGATCCCCGGCGTCTTCTGCCCGATGCCCATGGGTGCCTTCTACACCGTGAGCAAGCTGCCGGTGAAGGACATCGACGACTTCTGCCGCTGGTGTCTTGAAGAGTTCAACTACGAGGGCGAGACCGTGATGATGGCTCCGGCCAGCGGTTTCTATGCTACCCCCGGCCTGGGCAAGGACGAGGTGCGCATGGCCTACGTGCTCAAGATCGAGGACCTGAAGCGTGCCCTGGTAGTGCTCGAGAAAGCCCTCGAGGCCTACAACGCCCGCTAAACGACGCATAATCCAACACACCACAGCCGCCAGCCCCAACCGACTGGCGGCTGTTTCTTTCCCTGACAAGGCGGTAACGACGGAGATAACGGATATGACGGAGGCCACGGGAAGGCCAGACAAGGGCCGGACGGGAGTCGGACAAGAGTCTGACATTGTCTGACTTAGTCCGACATTGTCCGACCTTGTCCGACAAGACTCCGGCAAGGTCTTGCAAAAATGGCGGGATTGTTGTATCTTTGCACTCCGATAGAAAAACGCGATGGCAATGATGAGGCAACAACACTCCACCAAGAAAGGTCAAATGATACTCTACGGCGCACTGCTGGCCGTGGTGGTGGGCTGCATGGTCGCACTGAGCCTGTGTGACAAGCCCGCCCAAGCACCCGACGACCTCCACAGCGGCGGGGACACGCTGGATATCGCCATCGAGTACTCGCCGGTGACCTATTACACCTATGACGACACGCTGGGAGGCTACAACTACGACCTGCTGCGCATCATCGCCGCCAATACGGGCCGTCCCATGAAGTTCCACCCCATGGTGACGCTCGAGAAGGCCATCGACGGCCTCGAGCAGGGCCGATATGACATTGTCGTTGCCCAGTTCCCGATGACGGCCCGCGACACTGCGCGGTTTGCCTTCACCGAGCCCATCTACATCGACCAGCAAGTCCTCGTGCAGCGGCGCGGGCGCCAGGCCATTCACTCCCAGCTTGACCTTGCCGGCGACACCGTGTGGGTGGTCAAGGGGTCGCCCATGGCAGGACGCATCGCGAGCCTGAGCCGCGAGATCGGCGACACGATCTATGTCCACGTCGATGACATCTACGGTCCCGAGCAGCTGATGATGATGGTGTCGGCCGGCGAGATACGCTATGCCGTCGTCAACCGCTCCATCGCGCGCGCCATGGCATCCCGCTTGCCCAACCTTGACCGCTCGGTGGCCATCAGCCTGTCACAGTTCCAGTCGTGGATTGTCTCCAAGGACCGTCAGGGCCTGTGTGACACCCTAAACCTGTGGCACAACCAGGTGAAACGCGACACGACGATCTATCTGGAATTGCAGCGCCGTTACTTTGGCGGCACTTTCCCAACCTTGGCACGATAATTAAATATTATCGGCGGCACCTCAGCCATTGATGCATGTATCATGGCATTCGGTTGGCACGATAATTGCAGTGTTCAAGTACATTTTTACCCTCTAAACACATCTATCATCATGCGCATCAGGAAGAAAAAGAATTCAGTAACAGCCGACTTTGAAAAGTTTCTCAAGGATTTTAACTGCAAATATGTCATTGCCCAGGAAGACAATGCCACCCTCTATAACTTTGAATTTCAAGCCGCGCACTTCATCGCCACCATCCGCAAGCAGGACGACTGCCTGGAGGTGACCTATCCCTCTATCGCATCTGCTCCCATGGAGCAGCTGGCCCTGGTGCGCGCCAAGTGCAACGAACGCAACAACAACAACATCCTGTTCAAGTACACCTACACCATCAGCCATGAGGACAACAACGTGAATGTGCACATGTCGTTCTTCAACAACCAGGTCGTCGCCGAGAACATGGTGCAACAGTTGCAGGCTGCGTTCCACTTCCAGCGCGAATGGATACACGATTACGACGAGGCTATCTCCATCGCCAAGGACAGCGACTCCTTTGACCTCGAGAGCGAGCTCTACAAGCACCAGCGCGAGATGTTCATGCTGCGACAGCTCGAGTTGAGGCACCAGCAATTCACCTTGGGGACCGACTTTGTTGCCGGCACCGGCGCCTTGTCCCTGTGGCACCTGCTGCAGACGCTCTCTCCCCTGCCCGAGGCCTCCCTGCTGTTCATGACCGTGAACACCGTCAGCGGCCAGCAGCGCATCGAGGACGAGCAGGCCATCCGTGACTTTGACCTGCGCCATGCGCTCGTCGAGGGCGACGGGAAGACGGCCCGGCTCACGCGGGACTATGCCGTGCTTGACCTCCACTACACCCAGGGGCACGACAAGAAGCCCTGCGTGACCACCATCACCATCACCGCCGAGGGCGAGGACGACCACTCCATCTACTCCCGCGTGACCGTCACCCACGTGCCCCGCAACGCCAGCCGCGTGAACTCGTTCACCAACGAGCAGCGCCAGCCCCGCAGCGTCAGCCTGCTCATCGCTCTGGACCGCACCGACGACAAGCAGCGCCGTGAAGAGTTTGACTACATGTGGGTGGATGCCAAGCTCAAGGAGAAGAACGGCGAAGAGGACACCATGACCGAGGAGCAGCAGATGCTCAGCCAGGTCGCTGCCGCCGACATGGCCTACAACCTGTACTGGGGGCAGAAGATGTTCCATGCCGGCCGTTTTTATGAGGCGATCCTGCACCTCGAGAACGTGTTCAACAGCTTCAGGGTCGACTTCTTTGAGATGAAGCCCGAGCACAAGCACGTGTTCATGGAGGTCGCCTATAAGCTGGGATTCTGCTACAACGAGCTGGGCCTGTACAAGCTGGCGTTCTACTACCTTGACCTCATGGCCAGCGACGGCAACATCCGTCACACGATGGAATTTGTCAACTCGATGGCCAACAGCAAGGACCTGCGACTGTTCAACTACACCGAGACGGTGATGAACGAGGTGAAGCAGAACTTCGGCGAGGACGACGAGCTGCCCGACAACATCAGGGACTTCATCAACTTCCTGCGCCGTCGCCGCGGCTATGCCCTCATCGACTTCAACCAGCTCAACAAGGCTGAGAGAATCTTCACCCAGATGCTCGACGAGGAAGAGAATGCCGACTATGCCATCAACGAGCTGGCCTACATCAAGAAGCTGCGCCAGCAACGCGGTGAGCTCACCGATACCCAGGACGCCGCCTCGCCAGGCAGCGACGACCATAGCGGTCCCGAGAGCCAAAACGACCTCCCCTTCTGATGGCAGCAGGGGGAGTACAAGAGATCCACAGCACCATGTCCAGCCATGAGAGGACATGGATAACAGATAACAGAAAGGAATCGGCACCCACAAGAGTGCCGATTCCTCTTTGTTGTTTAGCTATTGAATTGATTACTCGGTGAGCAGATAGTGAATCATTTCGGTCACGTCGGTGATGTTGACAACACCGTCGCCGTTGTAGTCGGCGGCAGGATATTGGCTCACGCTAACATCGTCGACCAGAAGCATCTGGGTCAGATAGGTCACGTCGGTGATGTTGAACACGCCGTCGCCGTTCACGTCACCGGCTTGCGTCAGCACGAGATCAACCCAGCTGCTGCCGCTCCACTTCTTGGGATACCAGTACTTGTTCTTGGCAGCGGTGATTTGGGCAGCGGTGATGACATTCTGTTCGTCATAGTCGAGATAGTTCAGGACACAGAGCTGGCCAGGGCTGGAACTGGTGCGGGTGGGCAGGCTGTTGATCAGCGTCGACATGCCAGCCTCGGTAAACTTGTTGCCGTGAACCCTCACGTCGTTCAACGAGCTGCAGCCTTGTACGTATAGCGAGGTCAGCTTGTTACCGCCGGTTGACAGGAAGGTCATGCCGCTGCAGCCCTGCACGTTGAGCGAGGTCAACTGGTTTTTGTAGCACAATAACCTTTTAAGCGAGGTCTTGCCAGACACGTTGAGCGACGTCAGCTTATTCTCATAGCAGTTCAGTTCCTGCAAGTAATTGAAAGGCGAGACATTGAAGCTGCTGAAGTTGCAGGAAGAAATATCGAGGGTCGTAAGCTTGGTGCAGGTTGACAGATCCGTGATGCTGCTCAGGTTCGAGTTTTTGGAGCAATTCAACGTTGTCATCACCGTGTTGTTTTCCACATCAATAGTGGTCAGTTTGTTGCTACTGGCATCGACCGTCGTCAAGGCTGGACAGCTATTACAGTAGAGGGTCTCCAATGCGGCATTACCGGTGACGGTGAGCGAGGTCAGCGTCGGTATGCCGCTGCAATTAATCCGTGTCAGCTTGCTCTTGTTCTGAACCGTAAGCGTAGTCAGCTTGGTGTCATAACATAACAGATCCTCCAGATTGGTCATGCCCGAGACGGCGCTCAGGTTGGTAAGACCGGTGTTGTAGCAGTAAAGCGTTTTCATTGCCGTACAGGACGACAGGCCAGTGATGGACGTGAGTGTGCTGTTGGGCGCGCAATCCAGATAGGTCAGTGCCGTGTTGCCTGTCACATCAAACGAAGTGAACTTATTGTTCCAGCACTTCAGGGTTGTCATGGCCGGGCAATTCTTGCAGTCCAGCGTTGTCAAGGCACAGTTTTGGCAAAGGAGCGAGGTCAGATTCGGGTTGTTGTAGCAGTTGAGCGTTTTCAGCGAGCTCTTGTTACTGACGTCGAGCGAGGTGATCTTGGTGTCATGGCATGACAGAAGCTCCAGGGCCGGCATGCTTGAGACGGCGCTCAAACTGGTCATTTTGTTGTTGTAGCAGTAAAGCGTCTTCAGGCCCGTGCAGCTCGACAGATTGGTGATGCTTGTCAGATAGGGGGCGGGGGCGCAGTCCAGATAGGTCAACGCCGTCGTGCCTGTCAAGTCAAGCGTCGTGTAGGTATGGTTGCTGCCGTAGCAGCGCAGTTCTTTCATGGCCGGGCATTCCGACACGCTTAAGTAGCTCAACTTGTTGTTGTAGCAGGAAAGACTGGTCAGCGATGAGTTACTCGACGCCTTGAGCGACGTCAGGTTGGAGTAGCCTGTAATCGACAGACTGGTGAACTTATTGTTCGAGCAGTCGATGGCCTCCAAGGAGTTGCTGGATGTCGGAGGCAGCGTGAGCGACGTCAGTTTGTTGTCGTTGCAGTAGAGCGTCTTCAGACTGGAGCGGTAATACACGTCAAGACTGGTCAGGTTGTTCGGGCCGCAGTCCAGATAGGTAAGATTGGTGTTGCTCACGTTGAGCGATGTCATGCCGTTGCCGTCGCAGTCCAGGTATTCCAGATTGAAGTTGCTGCTCACGTCGAGCGAACTGATATGGTTGTTGTAGCAACGCAGGTCTTTCAGGTAGGTCAGCTTCTCCACACCTTTCATGCTGTAAATGCCCTTGTTGATCACGATTAGCTGCGTTAGGTTCTGCAACTCGGTCTTGGTGAGATACTGCTTGGGATAAAGCGAGCGCATATAGCTGCGGAAGTTCGCATCGGGGAAGTTCGCAGTACTTAAGATGGTACCATAGTTGTCGCTGATGCGCGCACCACTGGAGCTCACTTGTTGTAGCCAATATTCATCTTCAGAATAATCGGTACAAATGAGTACATTTCCGTTTTCGTTGGGAGTTGTTAATGCCCAATTAGCAGGATAGAGAAATTGCTCATTCCCATAGAGTGTCAAACTTCCAATATCACGCATGATAGCATAACCAAAGCCAGACGTCCCTTCACACTGCACATCGCTGCCAGAATCAAATGTAAGAGAAGCGAAATCATGTATAGAGCCATTAGAGCCATATAACACTGCCGTGATGTTGGAGAATCTCAGGGTGCTTGAACTGGTGCGACCTTTTCCAAAAATGGCAGTTGCGCTAGGGTTACTGCCCGACGTTCCTTCTCTTGCATCTACATTCAGTGTGCCTGGACCTTTGATGGTGACATCAGCGTTATTGCTGTAGATAGCGCCCATTGGATAAGTTTCACCACCCGTCAAATACACATTCAGCGTGCTGCCGCTGGTAACCTCGATTGTGGTGGTCTTGTCCATGTGAATCGTGTGCGACTTAACAGTTGTCAACTTGCAAGTGCCCACACATCTAATGATCAGGCCGGCTCGATTTCTGTTGTGGACGCAATAGTCATTATTGGTCGTACGCCTAATTACGGCGTTGGTCAGCGTCAACACGTTGGTCGATGGGTTGAAACTCACCGTGCCGCCTAGGATGTTGCCACCCGTCACGTTGTTGTAGTTGTCGGTGGTAACCTCCACGCCGCCCACATTGATTTCATACCTGGTGGCGGCCTGTGTTGCCAGCGTTGCCAGCAGCACTGTCATCAAGAGAGATAAAATCTTTTTCATAAGCCTTAGAATCCGTTGCCTCCTGGTCCCCCGAATTCGGCATTAAAGTATCAGTAAATGAAAAGCGCAGGGACTTGGTTTATCCGATCGCTCATCCGGGAGGTTTCGCTACGTTCCTCGGTTTCGCATTGGCCTAAGAACTGTGCAAATTAAAGACCTGTTGGTGAATTCTCTCTCATGAGGTCAACGACAAAGCGCCTTCGTCTAGTTTTACACAATGTTATTTACATCTCATTTAGGGCATGAATCGTTGCGGATTCACGCCCCAAATTTAATCCAAAAAAAATTAAAAAACAAAGGAATTCTTAAAAAAAACGCCACATCTCTTAAAAAATATCGCGAAATTACAAAAAATCCCCAACATCTGTAAAATAATGCAGCAATAATTCAGTTATTTAAAACTGCGAATCACGTTTTTGACTAGCGGCCTCGGGGCGAGGTGCGGAGGGTGCTATCGTCGGTGTTGCTTGAGGGGTTACTTCCTGGTGTGGAGGGCGGTGCCGAAGTAACGGGGGATGGGGGTCTCGAAATAGAGCGGCTCGCCAGTCACCGGATGATGGAACGCCAGACGGAAGGCGTGCAGACACATGCGGCTGCCGGGGTCGTCCTGGCCGCCGTACTTGCCGTCGCCCACCACGGGATGGCCGATGTCGGCCATGTGGACGCGTATCTGGTTCTTGCGGCCCGTCAGCAGGTGCAGATAAATCAATGCCCGCTGCTTGGCTTGCTCCACGAGTTCCCACTCGGTGGCGGCCCACTTGCCGCCGTCATCCACGGGGCTGCTCACGACGATCATGCGGTCGGTGTCGTGCAGCCAGCTCTCCACCCTACCCTGCGGCTCTTTCATGACACCCTCGACCACGGCGACATAGCGGCGGTCGATGATGGTAGCGTGCCAGTCGGCAATCATTTGCTGCTGGATCTCGACACTCTTGGCATACACAATCAGTCCCGAGGTGCGTGCGTCCAGACGGTGCACCACATGGGCGGTACAGCGCTGGCGTGTCTCGGTGAAATGGCGGTCGAGCAGGGTTTTCATGTTCAGGCTCCCGGCTCCCACGGGCATCGAGAGCACTCCCTGCTGCTTGTCCACGACGATGACCCACTGGTCCTCATAGACGATGCGGAAGTGCGGGCTGCGTGACGATGACGGGCGCACGTGACGCGAAATGCTCACCACGCACCCCTCGTCAAGCGGATAATCCACATGGGTGCGCACCTGTCCATCGACGGTGACACCGCCGTGAGCCAGGATGGATTTCGCCTTGTTGCGGCTGATGCCGTCAAGCGTGTGCATAACAAATTCGAGCAACTTGGCCGGTTGCTTCACCTCTCGCACGACAGCCTTGTCGTCGTTGCGGGGCACGCGGTGGTCATGAGGACGTCCCATTGATTCAGGTAATGAAAATGATTATAGTGTTGAGTGATCTTTAATCGAAGATGTGGCGCAGGCGCGAGAAGATGCGGTTCTTGTCACCGTCGCTGGGCTTCACGTGCTCGCCAGCATTCTGGAGCATGGTGATGGCCTCTTTCTCCTTGTCGTTGAGCTTCTCGGGCATATAGACCATGACATTGATGAGCAGGTCGCCGGTGCCGTAGCGCTCGGGCGAGGGCAAGCCCTTGCCGCGCAGGCGCAGGATGCTGCCGGGCTGCGTGCCGGGCTTGATGGTCACACGCGCCTTGCCATCGACGGTGGGCACCTCGACCTTACCGCCGAGCACGGCCGTGGGGATATCCAGCATCAGGTTATAGATGAGGTCGTTGCCGTCACGCGTCAACTGGGCGTCGCGCACTTCCTCGATGACCACGAGCAGGTCGCCGGGCACGCCACCACCAGGAGCGTCATTGCCATGACGTCCCATGCGCAGGGTCATACCGTCGGCCACGCCGGCAGGGATGCTGATGCTCACCACTTCCTCCTTGCGGACGAGGCCCTTGCCGCTGCAGTGCGGGCAGGTCTCCTTGATGCGCTTGCCGCTGCCGCCACAGGTGTGGCACACGCTCTGGGACTGCATCGTGCCGAACATGGTGCGCTGCATGCGCACTTCCACGCCACTACCATGGCAGGTGGGGCAGGTCTCAAGGGCCGTACCGTCCTTGGCACCGGTGCCGTGACAGTGGTCACACGACTTCATGCGCGGGATGCGCAGCTTCTTCTCGGTGCCCTTGGCAATCTCGTTGAGCGTCATCTTGACGCGCACGCGCAGGTCGGTGCCGCGTTTCACACGCTGGGCCTGACCGCCGCCACCGCCGCCAAAGATGTCACCAAAGCCACCGAAGCCGCCAAAGCCACCGAACAGGTCGCCGAACTGACGCAGGATGTCCTCCATCGACATGCCGCCGCCGTAGCCGCCACCACCCATCTGCTCGCCGGCAAAACCGAACTGGTCATAACGGGCGCGCTTGTCGGGGTCGCTGAGCACATTGTAGGCCTCGGCAGCCTCCTTGAATTTCTCCTCGGCGGCCTTCTTCTCGGCATCGCTCTTGCCTTGCTGTTTGTCCGGGTGATACTGGATGGCCAGTTTGCGGTAGGCTTTCTTCAAGTCATCGGCCGTGGCATTCT
Organism: uncultured Bacteroidales bacterium; assembly: GCA_902776955.1. Classification (GTDB taxonomy): domain Bacteria; phylum Bacteroidota; class Bacteroidia; order Bacteroidales; family Muribaculaceae; genus Sodaliphilus. The sequence continues at coordinate 16,033 of CACYSG010000006.1, forward strand.
TTTCCACCCCTAACACCTCGTAGTAATCTCTCTTTTGAGCCATTGTATTTTTAGTTGCTAGTCCTTAGTCCCTAGTCCCTAGTCCTTAGTTCCTAGTCCTTTGGTCTTAAGTCCTTAGTTTTTAGTAGTTATTTTATCAGTTGCCGACGACGACCTTGGCGTGGCGCAGCACCTTGTCATTAATCATGTATCCCTTGATGGTCGTGTCGATGACTTTGCCCTTCATCGACGGGTCGGGAGCAGGAAACATCGTCACTGCCTCGTGCAGGTCGGTGTCAAAGTCCTTGCCTGTCGAGTCGATGGGTTTCACATGCTGACTCTCAAGGTATTTCACAAATTTGTTGTAAATCAGGCCAACGCCTTCCTTGAGGCTGTCGAGGTCACCGCCCTTGTTGATGGCGTCGAGCGCGCGCTCCAGGTCATCCACCACGGGCAAGAGGTCGCGCAGGGCACCCTCGGCACCGTTCTTGATCAGGTCGGCCTTCTCCTTGATCGTGCGTTTGCGGAAGTTATCCAGTTCCGCCATCAGGAAGAGGTATTCCTTCTTCTCGTGCTCGACTTGAGCCTCAAGTTCCGAAATCCTTGCCTCAGGACTCATTTCGTCCTGTTCACCGTCCTGCTTGGCGGCCTGCTGCTCATTTTTCAGTTTTTCGTTATTGACGAGTTCCTCCTGCTGAGCGGCAGCGGCCTCGTCGTTTTGATTCTTCTTGTTCTTTTTTGACATATCGTTGTTGTGTTAAGATTCTCTATTACTAGACTGTTTCCTGCAAAAACCACTCCAAGACGGCACCCGTCGGGGCAAAAGCCGACAAGTGCCCATGGCTCGCAGCAGGGAAAGCCTCCCCTAGTTAAAGCGTAAGGACAAAGGTGGCACAATCGGCAAAAGTGTCAGCCGCGGCCTCTGCCAGTTTGTCACTATCAAAAATGCCGAAAATCGTGGAACCGGAACCCGACATGGCGGCATACTGCGCCCCCGCATCGAGCAACCGCGCCTTGATGAGCCACAACTGGGGCAGTGCGGCAAAAACGCTGGGCTCAAAATCATTGACCAGCAAGCCATCCCATGCCGTTACGGGAGCGGCAATCACATCGGTCAGGGACACCGAGGCGGGTTGAGGTGTGACGCGGCTGTAGGCCGTGCGGGTGTCCACACCCACGGGGGGCTTGACCAGCAGCAGGGTCTTGCCCGACAGGTCCACCTCCACCGGCGATAGCACATCGCCGATTCCCGTCGCCAGCATCGGGCGGTTGTAAACAAAGAAAGCGCAATCGGCCCCCAGCCCGGCGGCCATTGCAGCCAGTTCGGCCTCGCCGATTGCCAGGTTGAACATGCGGTTGAGCATCACCAGCGTGTGGGCGGCATCACTCGAGCCGCCACCCAAGCCAGCGCCATCGGGGATGCGCTTGTACAGGTGTATCTCCACCGGCGGCAGCTCATATCGCTGCTCCAGGAGGCGATAGGCCTTCATCACCAGGTTCTTCTCGGGCGGGCAGTCCACGGGGTTGCCGTGGCAGGTGAGCGACGTCTCACCCGCGGCGGGAACGATCTCGAGAACGTCGCTCAGCGGGATGGGATAAAACACGGTCTCGATATTGTGGTAGCCGTCGGGACGACGCTCCACGATGTTCAAGCCCAGGTTGATTTTTGCGTTAGGGAAGGTAATCATGTGAACGGGGTTACAGGATGGGGCTGATGAGACGAACGACCGACTCGAGCGCCTTTTGCAGCACGGGGCGCTGTTTCCACTTGCCCAGGCTGACGCGCGTGCAGCGTTCCAGGTCGGCCTCAAAGATGTCCTTCATCTTGCGGTTGAACTCCTTGTCGTAAATCAGCGCATTGAACTCAAAGTTGTGCTCAAAGCTGCGGAAGTCAAAGTTGGTGGAACCCGTCGTGACAAACTCGTCATCGACGATGAGCACCTTAGCATGCATCATCTCGGGTTCATAGAAATAGACCTTGATGCCCGACAGGATGCACTCCTTGATGTAGGAGCCGGTGGCCAGGCGCAGCATCGTCGAGTCGGGGTGACGGGGTATCATCAGCTTCACGTCAACGCCCGACAACGCGGTGCTCTGCAGCGCCTTGAGCAAGGCATCACTAGGCAGGAAATAAGGGGTCTGGATATAGACCTGGCGCTTGGCCAGCGTGATGGCCCTGAGGAAGACCAACGAGATGTTGTGCCAGCGGCTCGTCGGCCCACTGGCCATCATCTGCATCATGTATCCGCCACAATCGACGTCGTGGCGCTTGGGCTCGATCTTGAGCATCTCGCGCGTGGTGAAGTTCCAGTCGATGGCAAACGATAATTGAAATACCGCCACCGCCATGCCCTTGACACGCAGGTGGGTGTCACGCCAGGCAGCGCCCTTGCTGTCGCCCGTCACATAGCGGTTGGCGATGTTCATGCCGCCCACATAGCCCACCTCGCCATCGATGACGACGAGCTTGCGGTGGTTGCGCCAGTTGATGCGGAAGGCCATATTGGCCAACGTCACCTCAAGGAACGGGTGCACATCGATGCCGGCAGCACGCATCTCGCGCAGCACACGCGACGAGAAATGGTAGGAACCGACGTAGTCATAGAGCACCGTCACCTTCACGCCCTCGCGGGCCTTGCGCTCGAGCAGCTTGATGAGTTCACTGCCCACCTCGTCGTTCTCGATGATGAAATACTGGACGAGCACATACTCGCGTGCCGCCTCGATATCACGTTTCAGCGCCTCGAACTTCTCGCGCCCCGTGGTGAAAACGTCAATAGCGTTTCCGCCGAACAGATGACCGCTCGAGAGTTTGTTCACCAGCGAAATGAGTTGGCGGGAATCGTCGCTCAAGCCATCTTCCAGGCCCTCGACACGCGGAAAATCGTACATGCGGCGCAGGTCGCGCAGGCTAGAGCCCGAGATCAGTCGTGTACCCTTGAGGCTGCGGCCGAACACCAGATAAACTATCAGTCCGATAACGGGCAGCAGCACCAGCACGAGCACCCACGCCATCGATTTCACCGGGTTGCGGTTCTCTCCCAGCACCACGCCGATGACGGTGAGCACCATGAGAGCATACACCACACCAATGATGTTGTATAACAAGTGACTGTATTGGGCCCAATCGGCTATCATTGTTCCTTTGGATCAGTTATCTAGGTTGTTCTCTACAGGTATTATCAAGTTAAGCTCCGATATAATAACGGACGTAACACAGTCACGTCCATCCATTCATTTCTCACCAATCACGAGTCCAGCGGCACGGCCGGGAGCCATCAGCGCACCACGACCTTGCGTGACCACTGGTTGCTGCACTTCACAATATAGAACCCCTTGGGGAGGTCCACCGACACGCGCTGGTCGGCACTCACACGCACCACCTTAACCAACTGGCCCGTAATGGAATACACATTAAACGTTGCGTCGGCGTTACCCGCCGTGAAGATGATACGTCCCTCGGCGCCCTGGGCGGTGGGACCCGTCGTCACGGTCTCGACACGCTGCGGCAAGAAGTTGTCGGGCACCGGGACGGCTTGGCTAGCCCCCACTGCCAACAGACAAACGACCAATATGTAAGCGATACGTTTCATCTTGCTTGTTCACAACGTTTCAATCTGCAAAATTACAACTTTTTTAATAAAAGTCAAATTTTTTACCCATTTTTCTTCACCTTTTAGACCGATTCACCACAAAAAAGTTTGCTCCCCACCCTCAATATTAACAACTATTAAGCCTCCCCTGCCCCCCGCGTAACTCTATTCAGCCGTTTGACCCCACGCCAAGGCGCAAAGCCGCTAAGCAAAGTCCGCCATTAAAGCAGAGAAGTGATGGTAATTATACTTGTGAGATTTTCTGGTTATGGTGACAGCGGCGAGGGCGGTGCATCATTGGGACGGGTCTAACTGATAGCGCCGCTTCGCTTACCGCATCATTAGAACCGTCCCAGCTGATGGCACCCGTGCTCTCACTGGTGGAACGTGTAATATAGAAAGTTTTTTCAAAACAACTGAAACAATAATGGAGAACAACTGAAACAACCATTTTTTAAGGCGTTCAGAATGGAAGAAGGGGACGCAGGATTGTTACTTGGCCTTGAAACCGAGTTTTATCGCTTTGCGGAAGAAGGCGATGGCGCTTCGGGATTCGGGCATGAGCCTGTAAATCGCAAAAATGAGCAGCGGGGAAATCACGATGCACACCGCGCCGTTGAAGATGAGCCGCGGCACTCCGTCGAGCGACACAAGTTGGCATACCAGTGCGGTGATTGCCATCACCACAAGACCGACGACGAAGTAGAACAGCCACCGCTTCAGGTAATTCAACAGCTTAAAGGTCTTGAAGTAGTACCTATAGAGTGTCCATGCCGCCCACACCGAGTTGATGAAGAACATGCAGATGGTGGACGACAGGACGACGCCCAGCACGCCCATCGGCTTGACAAGCACAAGACACAGAATCACGTTGACGACCGACTCGACCAGAGGCCTGAACTTATCCTGCCACCAGAGGCCCGCCGCCTGTCGATAGGTCATGCACATGTCGCCGTTATTGCCCACCAGGAACAGGATGCAGATGCTCGTCATCGTCAGGAAATCCAACTGATACTCACCGCCAATCCACACCTTGATGAAGGGCTGGAATAAGACGAACATGCAAACGGTGCACCAGGTGGCCATGAACATATAAATCCAGTGGAACTGGCGGAAGTCGCTATGATTCTTGTCCTCACTCTCGGTAACCATCGAGTTGCCCACACTAGCCTGCATGCTGCCGCGGATAATGTTCAGGAAGCCGGCAATCGACGTATAGATGTACATGTAGTTATTGTACTCGCCCAACACCGCAAGGCCAATAAACGCCGACACGACCAGCGAGCCGAAGGTGTCGCGGAACACATAGCAGATCTTGTACATGAACAACCCGGCGACGCGCTTCTTGATATCGGTGATAATCTCTTTGTCCAGCACGCCGAAGCACTTGTACTGGGGATAGTTCTTGTTCACCACATGGTTGGCAACCAGGTTGTTGATGACCGTGAACGGGATGCCCACCAGGCAATAGAGGTAGAAATCCTTGAAAACGACAATCATCAGGAGCTTGGTCAACTCTGAGATGACCGACAATACCGACGAGATGTTCGACAGGATGTAGGAGTGCTGGGCAGCAGTCAATATCGAAGTCTTGTAGGCAAACAGGAAGTAACTGATTACCGTATTGGACAGGAATATCAGGTACAGGATGTAGATATTGACGGCGTCAGGCGGATTGCCCTTGATCAACTTGTCCAGGAACGGCAAGAGGCTCAAGCCGACAATCAGGATGACAGAGCCGATGATGCGGTAAATCTTGCGGTAAAGGTTCAGCAAGGCGCAAACGGTATCGTCGTCGCCCTCGGCCATCGGCTTGTACATGCTGAAGACCATCGCGCTGCCGACGCCCAGTTCGGCGAGAGCCAACACGTTCAGGATGGCGGCAAAGAGGCTGTTAAGACCCAAGTACTCGGCGCCGAAGGTATAGATAATCGCCGTCCTGGTCAGGAAAGGCAGCAACAGCATCACGATGCGGTTGAGCATACCTCCCAAGATGTTCTTTTTGGTATTTATTACTCTGGATTCAGCCATAACGTCCTCTACACTCCCTATGACCCTTTACGGTGAAACAAACGGTTACGCACTTTGTTAGCCAACGCCGCCAGCATCGGCCGTGCATCCATCTTGAGATGATGCCAGAACGGCGCCGTATCGTCCTTGAAATAGGCGGCGAACTGGGTCGTCCTGAAGTTGTTGCGCAGCCATTCCCCAAAGGTGACCTCGCCTTGAATCATATTGTAAAAATAGTGCTCAAAGGGGGTCAGCACAACGGGCTTGAACGTTGAGCGCTCCAACTCACGCCTGTATTGCGCCTCATCAACATGACTCAGATGCCACAGATACGGGAGATTGGTGCCCGAAGCCGTCACACAGACGGCGTTGCCGTCGTTGCGGAAATTCATCTCAAGGAAATAGTCCACGCCCGACTTGTCACGGATGAACTCAATGCTGAAAAGCCCCGAATACCCTATCTGACGGATGAATGCCCGGGTCTGCTTCAACAAATCATCGAACGACTCATCGAGGGCAACATACTTGAGGTGGAAGGTGTTGTCATAACCGTTGGGCCTGACGATGTGTGTCCTGCCCGGTATAATCACCTCCTCGCCTGCACGGATCGAGCATCCGATGAACTGGAACTCAAAGTCCTTGTCAATCAGCTGCTGCACCTGCACCTCGGGATAATTTGTCTGTTCCGATAAGAAGCTGTTCAGCTCTTGAATGTTTTCACACACCCGGATGTTGGATTTCCCTCCCTTCAACGTGGAAATCGACTTGGTCATGCATGGGAAAACAAAATCATCAATCACCTCGCCCCTCTTGACGATCCGGGTCAAGGGCACATTCATTTTGATCGATTCGGCCAAGTGGACCATGTTAGGCTTATTCATCCAATGGTCCAACTCGCCCTGTTTTCCGGTTCCCGAGAGCACAAGAAAGTCTGACAGCTCTTGATAGTGATTGTCCAGCAATGAAGCCGCCTCGTCGTTAGTGGTAATGACGATGCTCTTGTGTTCAGGGTTGTTATTGTTACCGAATTTCTCATGCAGCAAGGCAATCAAGCGGGGATAGGTCGTCATGAAGACCCTGCCCTTACAATACTTGCTCCTTGATACAAAACTCTTATCTATCTCGTAATTGGCCACCAGGATAACAAATGGCATGAGTCCAGCCATACCCAGGCTCTCGACCACACCCAGGGTATTGTGGTGGTCCGAACCGATGACGATGACGTTGTTCATATTAACCATTTGTTTCTTAGTTAGTTATCCTATATACTGTTAAATCTCCTTGATGGCCCGATAGATGCGTTCGCAGTTGTGATTGTCATGAGCCGGGAAGAACGCGTCACAACGCTGCAGGTAGAAGTCGGTATTGACAAACTTCCCATCGACATTGAACGCCTTGATGGCCTCAAGCAATTCGGCCTGGGTCTCCACGACAGGCCCCATGCCATGACGCTTGTAGCTGAAGTAGCCCTCGGAGATATGCTTCGCCCTGAATTCCTCAAAGTCAAACTGATAGAACGCCATGGGCTTCTTCATGTAAGCCACGTCAAAGAAGACGCTCGAATAGTCGGTAATCAACAGACTGCATGACATCAACAGGTCATGAACGGTCACGCCCCCCTTGATCATCTCGACACGCGGATCCACCTTATCGAACAGATGCAGATAACTGCTGAACTCGGCATGGATGTAGAACTTGACCTTGTAGCCGGCCTGCTCGATGTAGTCCATCAGTTCGGTATTGTTCAACAGGGACTGGAAATGGTGGAAATAGGTCGACTGGACAAAGGCCTGCTCGTTTTCCTGCTGCGTGTTCTCGGGCGAAACGATATAGCGTCGCCAGGTGGGCATGATGAGCACAAAGCGCTCGTCACGCTGGTTCTTCAACAAGTCGTCAAATCGTGCGAAGCCGGTATACTGCACATAGCCTTCTGGATAACCGGCACTCTTGCTGATGTAATCATACTCGGGCTTGGCGCCGCAGATGAACAGGCGGGCGCCCTGTACCTTATAGTGGTGATGCTCCACCCCGCTGGTGCTGATGCCATGCCTCAGATACACCACCGGATAGTGCTTGATATATTTCACATAATAGTCACACAGGCGCCGACAAGGGCGGGGAGGCGGGAACATCGTCTTGATTAACAGCCGGGCCGCCAGATAGAGCAGGCAATGCCGCCACGAGGACCACACGACGATGTGATCGTCGGGGCCTTCAACGGCCTCCTTGTCACGCTTGCCTTTCTTGCTCAGGATGAAATAAATGTCCTGTTCGGGATGGTTCTTCCTGATCCACTGATACAGGATCCACCCGTTGTCCTCGGCCGTATCATAGCGTTCGCATATCAGCCAGATATCCTTCTTGAACAGCTTCAACACAAGCGCCGGCAACTGGCACACCAGAAACCTGAACAGGAATTTGATGTCCACCAAATCTATCTTCTTGAATGTCGACAGTATTTTACCCATTGCTATGAACTTACCAATAATTTAAACAAACTCATGTCGGCGGAATAGGCCGCGATTCGTGGCAGGATGCACCTGTGGCTCTTGTCGACGGACGTCTTGGTCTCGGCCGAGAAGCCCAACCGATAGGCCTCGTTCACACAGCCGTTAGAGTGGTCGGTGTAGTTGCCGTTAGGATAAGCGAAATAGTCACAAGGTTGCTGCAGGTGGCTCTCTATCAGCTGCTTGCTTGACAATATCTGCTCCCTGACGACCTCATCGTCTTGATGCTCATGGCAGCAGATGTGCCACATGCAATGCGACCCGATCGTGACATTTCCCTGCCGGGACAACTGCCGCACCTGATCCCAATTCATCGGCTGCAGGCAGCTGTATTGTTCCTTGAGGCGGTTCCATTCATCGGCAGGCAGATTGGCCAACAAGTCCTTGACGATGCCTTTGACCTCGTTCAGGGGCCTGGATTTCATCTCCCTGGAAATCTGTTTGGACACCGAAATCCTGTCATCGTCGGTCGTGAGCGGGAAGACTTGTCCCAACGTCGGTATCGACAATTCCTTCAGTCCCGAGGCGATGGTCACCATACGATTGACCGACGTCGGGTAAAAATCACCCGTCGAAATGTTGTCGGTGGAGATGAAAACGGTGAACGGCAAGCCCATCGATGACAAGATAGGCTCAACGACATGCAAGTTGTTAGCATACCCGTCATCAAAGGTCAGCAGGACTTCATTCCCCCTAAAGGTGCCGCCGTCCAGCCTCTCGTGGAACTCCCGGATGGAAATGATGTCAAAATGCCGCCTCAGGTAATTGATTTGCTTCTTGAACAGCGAGACAGGGAAGACCTCTGGACATATCAGGGCATCGGCAGGCACGTCCACGCCGTGCCAGAACAGGACACGGGGCCTCGTGCGCGAGCGCCTCCTCAGGGCGTTCAAGCCGCTGTAGATGACCAGTTGTCTTTTTATCTGCTGTAAATCCATGTCTATAGTCGTCCGTCGATGATGTTCTTGTCCAGGATGCCCTTCACGTCATAAATGATGTGCTTCTCGTTGCACAGCTGCTCGGTGTCGATGTCCAGGAATTCCTTGTGGGCCACGGCCATCACCACGGCGTCAAAGCGCTGCTGCGGCAGTTCGTTCACCAGGTCGATGCCATATTCACGCCGTGCAATCTCGGGGTTGGCCCACGGGTCATAGACCGTGATATCGAGGTTGTACTGCTTCAATGCCCGGTAGATGTCGATGACCTTGGTATTGCGCACATCGGGGCAATTCTCCTTGAAGGTGAATCCCATGATGAGGATGCGGCTGTCGAGCACCTGGATACCCTTCTTGAGCATCAGCTTGATGGTCTCGCTGGCCACATATTCGCCCATACTGTCATTCATCCGCCTGCCGGCAAGGATAATCTCGGGGTTATACCCGTATCGCTGGGCACACTGCGCCAGATAATAGGGGTCAACGCCGATGCAATGTCCGCCCACCAGGCCGGGCTTGAAGGGCAGGAAGTTCCACTTGGTCGCGGCGGCCTCCAGGACATCCTGGGTGTCGATACCCATGCGGCTGAAAATCTTGGACAGCTCGTTGACAAAGGCGATATTGATGTCACGCTGGGAATTCTCAATCACCTTAGCGGCCTCGGCGACCTTGATGCTGCTGGCCTTGAACGTTCCCGCCTGTATCACGCTGGAATAGACGCTATCAATCAGGTCGGCCGCTGCGGGCGTCGATCCCGAGGTGATTTTCTTGATTTTTTCGACAGTGTGCAATTTATCGCCGGGATTGATGCGCTCGGGGCTATAACCAGCAAAGAAGTCCTCGTTGAACTTCAAGCCGCTGATTTTCTCGATAATGGGAACGCACTCGTCCTCGGTGACACCCGGATAAACAGTGCTCTCATACACGACGATGTCGCCCTTGCCGATCACCTTGCCGACCGTTGTGCTGGCACCCACCAGCGGCGTGAGGTCGGGATTATTGTTCCTGTCAACGGGTGTGGGCACGGCGACAACATAGAAATTGCAGTCGCGAATCATGTCAACATCGGTGGTGCACACCAGTCCGCCCGCGATGGCCTCCTGCAACAGCCGGTCATCGACCTCAAGTGTCGTGTCATGACCGCACATCAGCTCATCGACGCGCCGCTGGTTCATGTCAAACCCAATCGTTTTATATTTGGTCGAAAACAGTCGGGCCAGGGGCAGGCCAACGTAGCCCAGGCCAATAACACAAATCTTTATTTGTTTCTGTTCCATGATGTCAAGTAGCAAATGATTACAAATTATCCCAATACCACTTCACGGCTTCACGCAATCCCTGGCGCATGCTGTACTCGGGCTGATAGCCCAGCAGACGCCGCGCCTTGTCGATGCTGGCCAGCGAGTGCGGGATGTCGCCCACACGGTTCGGGCCGTGGGTGGGCTCTATCGCGGCGATGGCCTCGTCCATCTCGCCCAGGTACTCCCTCAGGTACTGAACCAGCTGGTTCAACGTGGCCCTCTCGCCATAGGCGGTATTGTAAATCTGGTTCACGGCCTCGGCGTTGGTTGTCGTCAGGGCCAACATATTCATCTGAATCACGTTGTCGATGTAGGTGAAGTCGCGGCTGTACTCGCCGTCACCGTTGATATTGGGCGCCTCGTGGTTCATCAGTTTCTTGACGAACAACGGAATCACGGCTGCATAGGCCCCGTTGGGATCCTGACGGCGACCGAACACATTGAAGTAACGCAATCCGATATACTCGATGCCGTAGGTGCGTGCGAACACGTCGGCATACAGCTCGTCGACATACTTGGTGATGGCATAGGGCGAAAGCGGACGACCGATGACCTCCTCAACCTTGGGAAGGGTGGCGCTGTCGCCGTAGGTCGAGCTGCTGGCAGCAAACACAAAACGTTTCACCCCGGCGTCCCTGGCTGCCACCAGCATGTTCAGGAATCCGCCGATGTTCACCTCGTTGGTCGTTATCGGGTCTTTCACCGAGCGGGGCACGCTGCCCAATGCCGCCTCATGGAGCACATAGTCCATGCCATCGACACTGCGCTGGCAATCCGCCAGATTCCTGATGTCGCCGACAATCAGCTCAAAGCTGTCGGGGAAGCGGTCGAAAAACGGAAGCAGGTTCCTCATGTGACCCGTAGCAAAGTTGTCCAGGACACGCACTTGGTGTCCGTTTTCCAACAGATGCTCCGTCAGGTTACTGCCGATGAAACCGGCTCCTCCTGTTATCAATATCTTCATCGTTACTCTATAATATTCTTATCGTTTATCTATTTCTTACACTACTTGATGGCGCTAACTTGAAGCCTGCCGGGCAAAAGCCGAGAGGTTGTCCAAAATCAAGGTGCGCTTGCGGTCGGTCATGGCGGGAGCCCATGAATCGGTCAGGGCAAGCGCCTGGCGATAGAGGTCGTCACCGCCGGTCGCCGCATACATGAACGTCAGTTGCCAGGCACGCTGCGTATCGCTCTTGACACGCGTCAGGATTTCGCGGCAACGCGAGAGCCATTGGCCGACCTTTTCCCTGTCGCCCAGGGCCGCATAGCTCATCAGCATCAGCGTGGCGTGCTGACTCGCGATATTGACCGTTGCGGGCTTCAAGGCCTCAAAACGCCCTGTGAAAACCGACATCGCAGCCATATCCTCGGTCGTCAGGCCCTCGGTCGCGAGGTCGTTGTTTCCGGCCTGCTTGCGGTGGGCAAGCGCCTGGATGGCACGTGGCAGATGGGCCTCAAATTTGCGGTAAGGGTGGCGATTCCCTTTACCGAACTCCAGAATGCGAATGTACTGCGGGCCTATGCTCGGGGTAGCCACGAGGAACAGATTGCCGACATTCATCAGCACCCTTCCGCCGTTGCGCCCCTGGCTGCACTGCAACACACCCTTCATCCCATCAAATTCGCCTCCGACGATTTCCACCCGGTCTCCCTCGTCGAGTTCGACCGACCCGACGGGATAGCACGGCAACTCGTTGGCATAGGCGCCGGCAATGGCCTTGAATGCGGCCATCTGGTCATCGTCAAGGGTCATGAAACGCCGTTCGCCACGACTATGGTCGGGATGCGGCAGGAGCCGCAACGACTCCACAATCGCCTTGATCTCGATGACATTGGAATAGGTGTCGTGCACAAACACATAGTTTCCCATGAGTTTCTTGCGACGAATCGCCGGCTTGCCGAACAAGGAGGACTGCTCCACGCAGGTGAGCATGAAATAGTCAACGGGCTCTTTACCTTGTTGCTGCCTCAATGCCGAGATGGCACCGAACTGCCGTTCGATGCTCTTGATGCCGTCCTTGGCGCTGAGTATGTACCACCGTTTGGTCTCGTCCTCGTCCATCATTCTATAAACAAGTCGTGACGAGGCATCTGCAATACCCTGTCACACAATAAACTGAGGCCATAAAGCAGCCAACTTGGGAAAAAGTATAACCCATTATCCTTTTCATTATTCTGTCATGATGCTGCTGCAAAACTCCACTTGACGCAGTTTCAATCGCCCGCTGGGCGGTTAAAAAATGAGACATCAGTTTTGCAACACCGTCCCTGACGCAACAAAATTAGTCACAGTGAGTGAATTGACAAAATATTTTAGGGAAATTTTTCCCAAGTTGGATGGCTTTCGTCCCAAAAGAGGATAGGAAGTACCTTATATTCAATAATTTAAACAACTGTGGCCACATCGGATTATCCCGATGCAGCCACAGCCATTAATGTTCACAGGCGAGGGTTGTTGTGCCCATCGCCGTTAGTCGGCTCATCTAGAAGCCATCATGGTGATCAGCATGGTGATATCGGCCACATTGACCTCGCCATCGCCAGTCACATCGGCGGCTGCCGCGTCAATGCCAGTCATGTCACCTGTCAGCACGGCATTGATGAGCAGCGTCACGTCAGACACGTTCACCTCACCGTTGCCATCGAGGTCACCGCTGCCAGCCTGGGTTCCCTCCTTGAGGACAACCTCCCTGTAGTTGCTCCACAGGCTCTCGGTACCGTTAACATAGTAAGCTTTCACGCGATAGAGGTAGGACGTTGCGGGATTCAGGCCCGTCACGGTATAGCTCTTGGCGTCGGTGATGCCTTCAATGAGGCGTCCGTCGGCGTCGCCGGTCTCGGTCGGCATTCTGAATGAGAAGGGCTCGGGATCGGTAATCTCGCCACCGTAAATCTTGATGCTCTGAATCTCGGGATAGTAACCGGAGATGATCTTGATCTCGGCATGGCTACCCACCTCAAGGACGACGAGATAGGTTTGAACGTCCTTGGCCAGCACGAGAGTCTGGCTCTCGGCATCGGTCTTAACCGTCAGCGTGGTGTTACTGCCACCGGTGTAGGCCTTGGCCTTGATGATGACGCTCACCTTATTATATCCGGTCACGTCGCAGTTGGGGTTGAGCACGTCGTTGCGATTGCACGAAATGAAGCCACCATCCAGATAGAAGTGTTTACCATTGAATGTCCAGCCCTCGGGCAGGTAGTTTGCGGCATCATTAGCGTGGTTGACATTATCGTCGGGTACATCGCTCCAATCGGCCTCGGTGAGCAGTGCCACATCGGGTTTGGTCAGCACCTCAAGCGAGTAGCTCACCACGTTCTCGTCGGGAGTCTGGTCGGTCCAGTCGGCACGGAACGAAGTTGCGGTCACCGATTCGCTGTCAACCATCTGCATTACCGGGCGGTAAAGCTCATAGACCGAGGTGCCGTGCAGCGTGATCACAAAGTCCTCGACATCCGGGGTGCTGCAGACGATGTTAGCGGTATAATCGCCTTCGGTCTGGGGAGCATAGGTCACGGTGATGGTCTGGGTCGTAGCGCCGTTCTCATCGGGGGTGACGGTACTCTGATCGAGGCTGAACACGCCATTCTCGTCGTTGAGCGTCAGCGTCACGTCACCAGCCAGGTTGCGGCCAGTGATCTTGAACGTTGAAGTGGCGGTCTTGTTCTTGAAGCACTCCATCGACAGTTCGCTCTTGTCAGCCTTGAGGCGCGGAGTCTTCAACGGCGGCTGGATACCGATAACCATCTGCTGGTACTGGTTGAAAACCGAGCCACCACCATTGAAGGCATTCAAGGAATAGTAGTTGTTTGATGAGCCACTCCAACCGAAATTGATGTGGTACTTGTTGCTACTGGCATCATAGCCGTCGACGTTGAAGGCGTGGCCGCCACCAAAGAGGCCGCCAGCAATAGCACAGAACACGATAGGACGCTCCTCAGAGAGTTCCTCCTGAATCAAGGCTGCCCACTCGGCGTCACTGTACAGGGTGGTACCGCCGCTATAGGAGCTCGTCTTCTTGACGACGCGCACCGTCTCCTCGTCGTAGCCGAAGAACTTGAACGCATTAGCAATCAGGATGACACTATCGGCATCGACACCGCTACCTACCGAGCTACTACCGTAGGCCATGTGCTCGGCCTGGCCGATATAGCGCATAAGCGTTGCCACGGCATTGGCCTGGGCGGTATTGTAATTGCCGCTATAGCTGTCGAGCATATTGTCCCAATCAAAGGTAACGGGAGGCAAGGCTGCCACGTTGACATAGGAAGAGCCACCCCACGATGAGGTGGACAACTCACACCTGTAGCTGGGAACTTCGGGAGTCTCGTAATCGGGATACTTCCAGTAGTGGAAGACCATTGCAGCCGAGGTGGCGGGACAACCCGTCAAGCATTGTACATTATTGATTTTGCACATATTCCAGTAGGGAGCCTCCTGGTCCCACAGCGCGGTGAGCAGCGGGGGAACGCTAGCCGTGAGCAACGACGGAGCCGTCAGCGCGGGAGCCTCGACCAGATAGTTGGGATTGGCCTGAAGGTACTCGATCTGCACCTTGTAGGTTTCCAACCATGCCTTCATGTTGCAGGGGATGGTGTTGATATCCAGGGGATAGTCGCCATAGCCCAGGATTTCCTCGGCGCGGTCATCACCCGACACGATCACGTAGCCATTCTCGGTATTGAAGATGTAATACACGGCTCTGTCCAGCATCTTGGAGTTCATCTCGACATGGGACAAAACCAACTGACCCCTGATCGGGGCTGCCAAACGGCCGTTATACAGCTGTTGTTGAACAAACCGCTGTGCCTTTGCCTGGGCCGACACCATGTCAACAGGAGCAGCCGACAGTTGCAAGGCCGCAAACACTGTTGCGACACACAATAGTAAGACTTTTCTAATCATCATTGAGCGAGTATTAATGTTGTTAAACAATTATTGTTAATGTTAATGTAATTACTTAGCTTCAGAGCTTAAATGAGGCGTGAAAACCATCAATCCCGATGGCACCTCCTTTAGAAAATGCAAATTTACACCATTTTCGGTAGAATCAAAACATTTTTCTCAATAATTTTTGCAATAGCATACATTTTGACACCCGTTGTGCCTTCCCCATAGCGAGCGATTCATGCCAATGAATCACACCCACGCAGGGGGGACACAACGGGTGTCAAGAATTTAAACCGCTATAGATGTATCGGTTAATTACTGTTCAGCACCTTGCTGATGAGCATCGTGACGTCGGTGATATTAATCACACCGTCATCGTTCATGTCGGCACAAATGTCGCATACTGCATCGTTAGCGTCATTCAATACCCTAGAGATCAGCAATGTGACATCCGTTACATTGATAATGCCGTCGTGGTTCACGTCACCCTCTTCATGGGTCTGTGTACTCTCGGCCAGGGTCACCATCTCGATATTGCTCCACTCGCTCTCATTGCCAGTGGCGCTGACAGCCTTCACCCTGTAAGCATACTCGTCGGTCACAAGGCCCGTCACGGTATAGCGGGTCGCCTCGATGCCGGTGATGAGGCGATAGGTATCGCCACCTTCCTCGACAGGAGCCTGGCGCATGCCGGCGCCCTCAACCGAGCTGTAGATATCCAGCTGGGTGATGACAAAGCGCTTGCCACCGGTCGTTGAGGCAAAGGTCACCTTCTGGCCCTCGGCCTCCTCACAATCCAGGACAATCGTGTAGGTAGCCTCGTTGCTGACGGTCAATTCGACGATCGAGTTGCCGCAAGAAACGCGCACGGGCACGTCGGTATCGGTGCTGTAGGGCTTCATCAGTGCCTTGACGGTCATCTTGCCGCCGCTCTGGGTCATGTCCACGCCCGGAGTCGTGAGGTAACCCGTCTTGCTGGAACCGATGCGCAATCCGCCCTTGGCCTCAAAGACATTACTGCCGGTCCAACCCTTGTTGGTGCAGTAGTTATCAATCTTTGAGATAGCGCTGTTATCATTGCTCTGGCAATAGGGGAAGGTCTCGGTAAAGACTTTCTCATAGACGCCTGTAGGCTCATCGCCGCCGGGCTTGTACACCTCGAGTGTATAGGTTGCGGCACCCTCGACGGCAGTCCACTGGGCAGTGAACGAGGTGAGGTTCACCTTGGTCGTGTCGGTGGGCTGCATGACGGGAGCATCCAGGGGTGCAGGAGGCTCAATACCCATCACCGCCAGTTGGCCAATGTTGTAGGTATAGCCCTGGTTGGAGAACGCGTTGAGCGCAAAGTGGCCGTTACCGGTGCCACTCCAGCCCCAGTTGATGTGGTAGTAGCCGGCGGCATCGATACCATCGACATTGAAGGCATGGCCATAGTAACCCTCATAGGCCGTGCTGTAGCCGTAGGCGCAATAGACAACAGGGCGACCGGCGGCGAGTTCTTCCTGGAGCATCACGTTCCAGTCGGCGTCGTTGATATAGACCGTCTCAACATACTGATTGTTGAGAAAACTCTTGTATACGATATGGGCATCACTGTAGCCGAACAGTTTGCAGGCTCTGAGGACATCATCCTCCCATGCCTGGCTGCCATCGTTGGCATAGTCCATTTCCTCGGCCTGGCCGATGTAGCGCATCAGCTGGGCAACGGCGGCCTTGCTGGCAGCCGGTGAGAAGATGGTGTACTCAGGCAGCATGTTCTCCCAGTCAAAGGTGGCCGAAGGCAAGGGATCGAGGATGAAGCCCTTGGTCGCTGTCGTGTAGCCGGGGACAACGGGGGTGGGCTTGGTGGGATATTTCCACTTGTAGAACACCTGAGCCAGCGAGGTGGCGGCGCAACCGGTCTGCGAACGGCGGTCACCATCCATGGGGCACTGGCCATAATAGGGGTCACCCTGGTTCCACATGGCTTCGAGCATGGGTTCAATCACATTGACCGTGCGCGGAACCGATTTCTGGACAATGTAGTCGGGGTGCGCCTGCAGGAATTCCATCTGCTGCTTGTAGCAACCCAGCCAGAAGCGCATGTTCTCGGGCAGGCTGTTCATGTCGATGGGACGGTCGCCATAGCCCAGAATCTCCTGGGTGCGGTCATCGCCCGAGACAATCACAAAACCGTCCGCCGAGTTGAAGACGTAATACACAGCGTAGTCCTGCAATTTGGAGTTCATCTCGGCATGGGTCAGCGTCAACTGCTTGGCGGCAGGAGCGCTGAACTTGCCCTTGACGGACTGCTGCATCACAAAACGCTCGGCCGCAGCCTTTGCCTCCTGCAGGCCCACAGGCGCTGCAGATAACTGAAGAGCCGCAAACAGGATAGCGGCAAAAAACAAGATTTTTTTCATAAACGATAATTGGTATTAATGGATAATAATAGGTTAGTTATTGTTAAGCACCTTGGCGATGAGCAGGGTCACATCGGTGACATTAATCACGCCGTCACCGTTCATGTCGGCACAAATGTCACAGACCGCATCGTTAGAATCATTCAATACCCTGGAAATCAACATGGTGACATCAGTAACATTGATAACACCGTCATGGTTCACGTCACCCTCCTCATGGCTTTGGCCACCCTCGGCCAGCGTCACCATCTCGACATTGCTCCACTCGCTCTCGGTGCCGTCGATATAAAGGGCTTTCACTTTATAGAGGAAGGAGCCTGCGGGAGTCAGGTCGGTGACAGTGTAGTTCTTTGTCCCGGTTATGCCCTCGATGAGGCGATAGTCGGCGCCATCGCCCTCGGTAGCAGTCTGGGTCGCATCACCGGCATAAATCTTGATATTCTTGATCATGGGATAATAACCCGCCTCAAAGACGATTTGCTCGGTCTCGGCACAGTCAACAACGAGAGTCTTGGTCTCAAAGGCATACATGAATATCAGTTCGGTGGTGCCGGCACTGGTGGTGACCTCAAGTTCCGAGCCGGTGCCATAGAAGCCGTAGGCCTTGGCGTTTATCTCGATGGTCATCTTGTCATATCCCTTGAGGTTGAGGACATCGGTAATGATTTTATCCCTGTTGCGGATGCTCACGGAACCGCCCTCGAGGTTGAATTCCGAGCCGTTAAAGGTCCACCCCTCGGGCAGATAGTCGCTGGCATGAGATGCCTGGTTGGTCGGAGCCATCACGGGCAGTTCGCTGAAGTCGGCCTCCTCGAGCAGCGCGAACGCGGGCTTGGGACTCACCTCAAGCGTATAGCTGGCCACATTGCCGGCAGGGGTCGGGTCGGTCCAGTCGGCGCGGAACGAGGTAAGCGTCACCCTGTTCTCGTCAACGGGTTTCATCACGGGAGTATAGACCTCGAGTGGGGCCAATCCGTTCAAGGTGATGGTCACGGGAATCGTACCCTCACTGGTACACGTAATGGTGGCTGTGTTATTGCCCACAGCACGGGGCGAGTAAGTCACCGTGATGTCGGTGCCGTCCTCGGCCACGTCGCGATCCAGGCTAGTGGCATCGATACTGAACACGCCATCGGCATCATTGAGCGTCAAGGTCACATCATCAGTCAGGTTGGTACCCTTGAGCCTGAACGTCGCCGTAGCAGTCCGGTTGATGTAACACTGCAGGTCAAGGCTTGTGGGATAGGCCTGGAGACGGGGATTCTGATAATCCTCGGGCGGCTGGATGCCAATCACCATCTGCTGGCCAGATGCATAGGTATAATCCTTGTAGATGAACGCATTCATGGCAAAGTAACCGTTACCGCGTCCACTGTATCCCCAATTGACGTGATAGGTGTTGCTAGCGGCATCATAGCCGTCAACATTGAACGCATGGCCGGCACTCGAATAGGTGTCATAGGCGCAATACACGATGGGGCGGCCCGCCGTGAGCTCCGCCTGAATCAGGGCGCCCCACTGCGTGTCGCTGTAGTTGGCATAACCCAGGTCATCGGTCTTGAACAGGAGCTGTGCATTCTGGTCATACTCAAAGAACTTGACGGCCCTGAGGACATCCTTGCCATAGGCACCGCTTCCCGAGATGGTATAGTCCATCTCCTCGGCCTGGCCGATGTAACGCATCAGGTGTGCCACCGCTGCGGCCTGCTCGTCGGTATAGTTGCCGCTGTAGTCATCCAGCATATTGGCCCAGTCAAAAATCGTGGGAGGCAACTCCTGGAGCGTGACATCATAGGATGGCGACAAGTAGGACGGCACGGCGGGCGTCTGCTGGCGGGGATATTTCCAGTAATGGAATACCATTGCCAGCGACGTGGCGGGGCAACCGGTGTAGCACGTGTCGGTGCCATAGACCGGACACTCGTTCCAGTAGGGAGCATCTTGGCTCCAGTTGGCACTAAGCAAGGGGGTTACCGTTTGACCTGCGCGCGACGGGGCTTCCACCTTGATGCCCGGATGGGCGTACAGGTACTCCATCTGGCGCTGGTAGAGCGAGAGCCAGTAGCGCATGTTTTGGGGCATGGCATTCAGATTGGTCATGGGGGCATCACCATAGGCCAGGATACTTGTTGCCCGGTCGTCGCCAGCGACAATGACAAAGCCGGCATCGGTGTTAATGATGTAGTAGTCGGCCAGGGCGGCGTTGGCGGCGCTCACTTGGGAATGCGTCCATAACACGTGGGGCAATGCGGCGAGTTTGCGGCCAGTAGTGGCATGGCGTGAAAGGAAGTCGCGGGCGGTCGCTTGGGCGGTCGCCAGGTTCACCTCGGCTGCCATTGCTTGCAGGGTACACAGCAACAGAGCCGCGATAAATAAAGTTTTCTTCATTATCAGTTACATTTCAATAGTTGTGAACAGTAGAGACGCAAAGCTTTGCGCCTCTACTGTAACTAATTCATGATTACAAATTTCTAGACGAAATCACACACTTGCCAGCACCTTGCTGATGAGCATAGTCACGTCGGTCACGTTAATCTGGCCGTCCTCGTTCATGTCGGCACAAATTGCGCACACGTTGTCGCTGTTATTGAGCACAGCGGCGATGAGCAGGGTCACGTCGGTGACATTCACAACGCCATCGTGGTTCACGTCACCCGTCTCAAAGCCATGGCCGTTCTCAAACAGGGTAACCATCTCGATGTTGCTCCAATCGCTCTCGGTGCCGTCGGTATAGATAGCCCTTACCTTATAGAGGAAGGTACCGCCGGCCTCGAGGTTCTCGACAGTGTAATGCTTGTCGGTGATGCCGGTAACGACGCGCTTGGTAGCGTTACCATCCTCGACAACTGCGCGCAGCTGCGGAGCGGTTACCTCACCCAAATAGATCTTGATCGTCTGAATCGTAGGATTGTTCTCTACCGAGTAGAAAGTGATCTGATCCTGATCGGCGCAATCCAGGACAACGGTATATTCATCATAGTTGCTGGTCAGCGTAAAGGTCTCGGAATCAAGGCTAGACATCACAGTGATACTTGCAGCCTGCCACGACCAGTAGTAGTAATTCTTGGCCGTGAATACAACGGTCACCTTGTTAACGCCAGTGAGGTCATAGGTGTTGGTGCGGATATAGCTGCCACCGGTGATGGCGATACCACCCTCGTCAAAGAAGATGGAATAGTCGCCAACGGTCCAGCCCTCAGGCAGGTAGGCCTCGGCATTGCCCGAACCCGTGCTCCAGTCCACCTCGGCGAGCATACCGCCGGAAGCGGGCTTCTGGTTCACCTCGAGGGTATAGCTGGCTACATTATCGTCGGCAGTCTGGTCGGTCCAGTCGGCACGGAACGAGGTCAAGTTGATGTAAGCGCTGTCGGCAGGCAGCATGACGGGATTGTACACCTCGAGCGGAGCATTGGTGGCAATACCCTTGAGGTTGACAACCACGTCGGTGGCATCCTCACTGCTCAGGGTAATGGTCGCATTGTGAATTCCTGCAGTCTGGGGAGCAAAGGTCACCGTGATGGTCTTGCCCAGCTCGTCGAGAGCGACGGTGGTGGCATCAATAGTGAACACGCCATTGGCATCGTTGAGGGTTACGCTGATGTTACCCGTCAGGTAATTACCCGACACGTCGAAGGTTGCCGTGCCAGTATCGCCGGCATAGGCCTCGATGGCCAAGTCACGGGTCGAAGTGAGGATGCGGGGATCGGTAGAGATGCCAGGAGGCTGTACACCTGCAAACAGGATGGGCCAGAAGTCGTAAACCGTGAAGTCATCGATACGGAAAGCATTGAGGGCATAGTAAGCATTCAGCTCGGCACGCATACCGAAGTTCACATGATACATGTCGTTATTGGCATCATAGCCGTCAATGTTGAAGGCATGGCCACCAATCGAAAGCGAGTCAGATGACATGTCATTGGCGCAATAAACCAGAGGACGGCCGGCGCGCAGCTCCGACTGGATCAGCTCGCCCCATTCCTCGTCGTTGTAGAACTCGTGGCCATCGTGGGCGGTGTCGCCAGTGAAATCGGGAGAATCATACTTCTTGGCGATGTATGCGCCCTCATCGTACTCGAAGAAGCGGATCGCATTCAGGATCTTGAAGTTATCGGTACCGCTCCTGAGCACGTTATAGTCAATCGTCTCGGCCTGGCCCACATAGCGCATCAGATAGGCGATAGCGTCCTTGTTCACTTCGGGCAACTGGTCGGTGTTGTTGCTGTATGCGGCATAGGAATCCCACATGTTTTCCCAGTCAAAGGTGTACTCGGGCAGGGCAGGAACTTGGATTCCCGACTCGGGGCATGTATAACCAGGCATGGCAGCCGACTTGGCGGGATATTCCCAATACTTCATCACCTGGGCCAGCGCGTTGGCGGTACAACCCACCATGCAATAATCGCGGCCCACGCGGGGACATCTCATGTTGTAGGGCTTGCCCTGTCCCCACTCGGTTGTCAGCATCGGCTCAATCGATACGCCACCACGGTTTACACGCTTCTCGACCATGAGGCCCGGATGAGCCTGCAGGTACTCCAACTCAGCCTTAAACAGGTTCAGGAAGAACTGCATGTTGTCGGGGATGTCGTTAAGATCGGTCAGGGGATAGTCACCATAGGCGAGAATATCCTTTGCACGGTCGTCACCAGCTACAATAACATAACCACTGTTGGTGTTCACAATGTAATAAGCTGCCTGGAGGGCATTGCTTGAGTTCTTCACCTCATGAACCCACTTTATGGTAGGTGCTGAGGACATCATTCGGCCTTTTACGGCATTGCTGCCCATAAATGCGGCGGCTTTTTGCTTGGCAGTCGCCAAGTCAACGTTGCCAGCGAGGGCCTGAACTGCCACCAACAAAAGGGTGGCTAAAAATGTCATCTTTTTCATACAATAATCGATACGTTAAGTTATAGTTAATATAAAGGTATTATATACTAGACTCGGTTTATGTTGTAATTTTTGTTATATTGCGCAAAATTATACATAATCTATTAGACTCGCAACTAAATTACTAAAAAACCTTTATCTGCAACCAACAAAACTATTGATGATGGGAATTAGGAATGAGGAATGAGGAATGAGGAATTAGAAATTAGAAATGAGGAGTTAATAGTTAATAGTTATTAGTTAATAGATGTGGGGTTAGAAAAAAGAGAGACGCAAGGGGGGGGTGCGTCTCTACGGTTGATTGGAGGGGGCGCCTGGGTTGAGGCATTGCCCCCTTATTTTCTAATTAGCATCACATTTCACCGAGCACTTTGTTGATGAGCAGGGTGACGTCGGTGACATTAATCAGGCCGTCACCGTTGACATCGCCACACTCGTCACACACAGCATCGTTACCGTCATTGAGCACGCAGGAAATCAGCAGCGTGATATCGGTAACATTGACAATGCCGTCGTGGTTCACGTCGCCCGGCTGGTGCACGTTGCCGTTCTCAAACAGTGTGATCGTCTGGATATTGCTCCAGGGGCTCTCGGTGCCGTCGGTGTAGACGGCTTTCACCCTGTAATTGAACGTGCCGCCGGCCTCAAGGCCCTTGACGGTGTAATTCTTGCCGGTGATGCCGGTGACCTCGCGATGGGTGGCATCGCCCTCGTCGACAACGGCTCGCAGGGTGTTCTCCTCCAGTTCGCCGGCATAGATCCAAATCTTCTGAATCATCGGATAGTTGGTGCCCAGGAACTTGATGTTCTCGGTGTCGCCACACTCGAGCACGGCGGTGTAGGTGACATAGGAAGGAGAGGCGGCGAAGTCCTGGCTTTCCTTGCTGGTGCTGATCGTCAAGTGAGCAAGTGACCATGAACTCCAGCTCTTGAACCTTACAACCACGGTCACCTTCTCATAACCAAACAGGTCATAGGCGGGAGACGTGATCGAACTGCCCGACGAGAGTTCAATGCTGGCACCATCCAGCCACAGGCCCGAACCGTCAAAGGTCCAACCCTCGGGAATCAACTCATCGGCCCTTCCGGCGTGGTTACCCGACTGCTCGGGATAGTCGCTGAAGTCACAGAAGGCGAGCAGCTGGGTCGTCGGCTTGGTGTTCACCTGGAGGGTGTAGCTCGACACATACTTGTCGGCGGTCTGGTCGGTCCAGTCGGCACGGAATTGGGTCAGGTTGACATGGGCACTGTCGGCGGGTAGCATCACGGGCTTGTGGCCATCGATGACTGCGGTGCCGCTGATGGTGATGACCTTATCGGTGGCGGCGGGGTTGCTCAGGGTCACCGTGGCGGTGTGGTTGCCGCTGGCCAGGGGAGCATAGGTCACGGTGATGACCTTGCCGTCCTCGAGGTCGGCGGCTGCCACGTTGCTGGCATCAAGCGAGAAGTAGCCGCTCTCGTCGTTGAGGGTCACGGTCACATCGCCGGTGAGGTCAACGCCCTTGACGGTAAAGGTGGCGGTTGACGACTGGTCAACATAGGCGTCCATGTTGACCCTGCCGGTAGAAACCTTGATGGTGGGACCGGTGGGAGGCGGCTGAATGCCCATGATCATCTGCTGCTCGATGTTGTAGACCGAGCCGCCGCCATCAAAGGCGTTCAACGCGAAGTCGCCGTTGCCTTCACCGCTCCAGCCCCAGTTGACATGATACTTGTCGGTCGACGCGTCATAGCCGTCAACGTTGAAGGCGTGGCCGCTCCAGCCAAACCAGTCGTCGTAGTCATAGCCGCAGTAAACCACGGGACGGCCCTCGGCCATCTCGTTCTGCAACATGGCGGCCCACTCGTCATCGGTGTAATAGACCGCTGTGTCGACGCCGTCGTCATCGGTCTTGGTCTTGAACTCGAGACGGGCACTCTCCTCGTCATAGCCGAAGAACTTGACGGCACGCAGGATGTCCGCGCCCATGGCACCACTGGCGCCGGGGGCATACTCCATATGCTCCTCCTGGCCGATGTAACGCATCAGCCACGCCACAGCGTCGGCCTGAGCGCTGTTATAACTACCCGAGACGTAGGTGTCGAGCATGTTGTCCCATTCAAAGATGATGGGCGGCAGGGCGTCGATGGTGAACTCGTAGCCCGAGGCCTCGTTGACATAACCTTCAACCGGGGGAGTGGCGTCGATGGGATACTTCCAGTAGTAGAACACCATCGCCAGTGAGGTGGCGGGGCATCCCGTCAGGCACTGGGTGCTGCCGAACTTGCAGTGGTTATAGTAGGGGGCACCCTGGTCCCACATGGCGGTCAACATCGGGGGCACGGTCGCCGTTCTGAGGTTCTTGCCCGGCACGTCCTTCTTGACCTCGAGGCCGGGATGGGCCTGCAGATACTCGATCTGGGCCTTGTAGGTGCCCAGCCAGAAGCGCATGTTGTCGGGCATACGCTTCATGTCCAGCGGACGGTCGCCCATGGCCAAAATCTCATGGGCACGGTCCTCGCCCGAAACGATGACAAAACCGCGGTCGGAATTGAAGATGTAATAGACGGGTAAGTCGGCACGCGAGGAATTGACCTCGGTGTGCAGCAACTTCACGTTGGGCACCGCGCCCGCCTGCAGGGTCTTACCTGGTTTCATGTGCAGGAAACGCTGAGCCGAAGCCTGGGCCGTCGCCAAATCGACATTGGCGGCCGAGGCCTGCATGACGGCCAACATCAACGTGGCCAGGAATAGTAATTTTTTCATAAACGTCAATATTAAATGATTATTAATGATTTGAGACTTTTAATTTGAAAAAGCACGCAAATATAAACGAAAAAAGAAAAACATGCAATAATTTTCGTTCGTTTCGTTCGTTTCATCCGTTTCGTCCGCGCGTACACGTGCCCGTGCCCCACGCCAAGGCGCCAAGGCGCTAAGATTATTAAAACAACTATAACAACTTTCACCAAACAACAAGAACAACTAAAAAATGAAAAAGGGCGGTGACAGCATCGGGGGTGGTGCATCATTGGGACGGGTCTTGTTGATGGCGTCGCTTCGCTTTGGCCATCAAAAGAACACGTCCCAGCTGATGGCACCCGTGCTCTCAAAACCGTCGTTGGAAAGCGGATGCCAAGAGCCACTTATACATGATTTTTGCCCCATTCCTGTGCGATTCAAAAGTATTTTTGCTATCTTTGCCCGATTATTACCGACCAGTCTCTATGAACAAGACCGAGAAAAAGATTTCACAGGCTGCTGAGCGTTTTGCCAAGCGCTGGGAGGGCAAGGGATATGAGAAAGGCGAGAGCCAACTGTTCTGGACCGAGTTGCTGACCGAGGTCTTCGGCATCGAGGAACCCTCGTCGTTCATCTCCTTTGAGGACAAGGTGAACCTCGACCATACCTCGTTTATCGACGGCTATATCGACCGCACCCACACCATGATTGAGCAGAAGTCGCTGGGCAAGGACCTGCGGGCCCCCATCAAGCAGAGCGACGGCAAGTCGCTCACACCTTTCCAGCAGGCGCAGCGTTACAGTGCGGGCTTGCCTTACAGCAAGCGCCCCCGCTGGATTGTGACCTGCAATTTCTCGACATTTCTCGTCTATGACATGGAGAACCCGGGTGGAGAGCCCTTTGAGATTCGCCTCGCCGACCTGGGCAAGGAACATTATCGCCTGCGCTTTCTCGTCGAGACAGGCAGCGAGCACCTCGAACGTGAAATGCGCGTGTCGATGCAGGCGGGAGCCATCGTGGGCAAACTCTATGATGCCCTGCTCAAGGAATACAAGGACCCCACCAATGCCGAGTCGTTGCGCTCGTTGAACGTGCTGTGCGTGAGGCTCGTTTTCTGCCTCTACAGCGAGGATGCGGGCATCTTTGGCAAGCATGACATGTTCCATGACTACCTCGTTCGCTATGATACCATGGACATGCGCAATGCCCTTATTCGCCTGTTCCAGATCCTCAACACCCCCCTTGACGAACGTGACCCCTACCTGCAGGATGACCTCGCCGCCTTCCCCTATGCCAGCGGCGGCCTGTTCGAGGGCGATATCGAGATTCCCCGCCTGAACGAGGAAATCCGCGACCTGCTCTTGCAACACGCCTCGCTCGACTTTGACTGGAGCGAGATTTCGCCCACCATCTTCGGCGCCGTTTTCGAGAGCACCCTCAACCCCGATACACGCCGCAGCAGTGGCATGCACTATACCAGTGTAGAGAACATCCACAAGGTCATCGACCCCCTCTTCCTTGACGACCTGAAGCGCCAACTCGATGACATCCTTGAGGAAAAAGTCGTGACCAAGCGCCGCAAGCGTCTCTTGGACTTCCAGCAATATTTGGCAAGCCTCAACTTCCTTGACCCCGCCTGCGGCAGCGGCAATTTCTTGACCGAAACCTACCTGTCGTTGCGACGCCTGGAGAATAGGCTCATCCGCGCGCTCTATGAGGGCGAATCCATGTTTATCGGTGGCGAGGACTTTGTCAACCCCGTCAAGGTGGACATCCACCAGTTCTACGGCATCGAGATTAACGACTTTGCAGTTACTGTCGCCACCACAGCCCTGTGGATTAGTGAGTCGCAGATGCTGGCCGAGACCGAACGCATCATTTCGCACGACCTCGAATTCCTGCCCCTCAAGTCCTTCCCCAACATCCACGAAGCCAACGCCCTGCGCACCGACTGGCGCAGCCTCTTTAATAAATCAAATGAAGAATCTGAGGCTTCTGAAAACCAATTGCCCAACTATATCATGGGCAATCCGCCCTTTATCGGCTACTCGCTGCAAAGTAAAGCGCAGAAAGAGGACATCTTAAGTGTCTTTGTCGATGCTAAAGGGAAACCATTCAAAACAGCGGGTAAAATCGACTACGTTGCTGGCTGGTACTACAAGGCCGCCCAACTTATGCAAGGGACAAATACTCGCGCTGCCCTCGTTTCCACCAACAGCATCACCCAGGGCGAACAGGTAGCCGCTATTTGGAAACCCTTGAAAGACCTGTTTGACATCAAGATAGACTTCGCTTACAGGACTTTCCGTTGGGACAGCGAGGCAAATATCAAAGCTCATGTCCATTGCGTCATCATAGGCTTTTCGTCATGTAGAGACGCAAAATCTTGCGTCTCCCAGCGGCAAAAAGTAATCTATGATGGTGAAAATATTATCCCGGTTAAACACATCAATGGCTACCTCATCGATGCTCCCGACATTTTTATAGAGAGCCAAAAGAATTCATTAAGTGACATTCCTTTAATGCAGAAAGGAAGCATACCCGTGGATGATGGAAACCTGATAATTGAGTCCGATGATTTACAGCATTTTCTTAGCAAAGAGCCAGAAGCGAGAAGGTTTATTCGTCCCTTTATTGGTGCTAAAGAGTTTATTCATAAACTTCCACGATATTGTTTGTGGTTGGTTGAAGCGTCACCTAAAGACATTAATTCAATGCCGCTGATTCGTGAGCGAGTAGAAAGAGTACGTGATTTTCGCTTAGCGAGTTCAAAAGAGGCTACCCGCAAATATGCTGATTATCCAACTCGGTTTATGGAAATAAGACAGCCAAATGCGAACTACATCCTTGTGCCAAGCCATTCATCAGAAAATCGCAATTATGTCCCAATGGGGTTTATGTCATCTGATACTATATGTGGTAATGCCAATTTAATGATTCCCGACGCTTCTCTGTATCATTTCGGAGTGTTGGAGTCAAGTGTTCACATGGCGTGGATGAGGGTCGTTTGTGGCAGGTTGAAATCGGATTATCGTTATAGCAAGGATGTGGTATACAACAATTTCCCGTGGCCCGAGGTGAGCGAGGAGCAGCGCGAGCGCATTGCCCAGACCGCACAGGCCATTCTTGACGCCAGGGCATTGTACCCCGATTCGTCGCTGGCCGACCTGTACGACCCGATAACAATGCCGCCCGAACTGCTCAAGGCCCATCGCGACAACGACCGTGCCGTCATGGCCGCCTACGGCTTCCCCACCACAATGCAAGAGAGCGAGATCGTAGCAAAGCTTTTCACCCTCTACACCCAACTTACCCAACAACAGAATTAAATATCTCAAACAAGCATTGTTTTCAATACAGCCTGGCGGCTTCCGTTCATGAAATCAGCGTAATTTGTTGTTTGAGTTGTTTGAGTTGTTTTTAATTACTGCTCCTCAGGGGGTTGTTCTTGTTGTTTTTAAAGAAGCATCGGGGAGGTGACAGCATCGGGTTGGTGCATCATTGGGACGGGTCTTGTTGATGGCGTCGCTTCGCTTTGGCCATCAAAAGAACACGTCCCAGCTGATAGCACCCGTTCTCTCAAAACCGTCCCAGCTGATGCGAACAGCCTAAACAGGAAACGACAACCAGGCATCCCCGCTAGGGTCGAACGGGTTGAATTACAAAAAAAAGCTCTGGCAACTTTATCGTTGTTGTGAAAGTTGCCAGAGTTGTCTATTATCTTAAAAGGGATGATTCTTTTATAGCCTGAAGTTGATGGGCAGCACGACCCTCACGGGAACGGCATGGTTGCCGACCTTGCCGACGCTCCACTTGGGCATCTTCTCGATCACGCGGATGGCCTCTCGGTCAAGGCTCTCCTCGCCCGCTCCGCGCAGGACGCGCACGTCGCCCACCCTGCCGTCAACGCCGACGATGAAACTGCACAGCACGCGGCCCTGGATGCGCTGCTTGTAAGCGTGATAGGGATATTCGCGGGTCTTGTTGATGAAGTTGATCAACGCACATTCCCCGCCGGGGAACTGGGGCTGGATATCGACATAATCAAACTCATACACCTCCATATAGGAGCGTTTGGACGTGGGATTGACTGTGGTGACGTGGCGCACCTGTGCTACCATCGGCAACACGGCGCTCAGTGTCATCAATGTCAGTAATCCAAAGCGTAATAGTTTGAGCATAGGCCTTTTGTTTTGACAAAATGGTGATCAAAACACCTGTTCTGACCATCTTTAACGGCACAAATATAGAGTTACAATCGCAAACCGCAAAATGTTTTAATTTATTTTTGTAAACTATTAGCAATGTTTCAGCCTTTTTGACTAAAACGATGAGTATTTCAAAAAAAATGTAAATATTTTCATTTTTAAGGCCTCATGCTCTTACAGTTAAAAATCTGCGGGGCATTCAAGGGTCTGTTGGAGGCCTGTCGCCGGATGGGTAAAAGTGATGCGCTGGGCATGGAGCATCATGCGCGACGAGACCGTGCCGTAGAGGCGGTCGCCCACGATGGGGCAGTTCAAGCCCTGGGGATGGGAGGTGTGAACGCGCAGCTGGTGGGTGCGGCCCGTGAGGGGTTCGAGGGACACACGCGTCACGCCATGGGCACGCTGCAGCACGCGGTAACGGGTCACGGCGGGCTTGCCCTGCTCACGGTCCACCCGCTGGCGGGGACGGTCGTCCACATCGGGGCGCAAGGGCAGGTCGATGATGCCCTCGTCGTCGGGAACCAGGCCGTCAAGCAGGGCGATGTACCGCTTCCTGACGGTGTGGGCTTCGAATTGTTGCTGCAGCGCCTTGTGGGTGGATTTGTCCTTGGCAAAAATCACGAGCCCGGACGTTTCCTGGTCCAGGCGGTGCACCACGATGGGACCCGTCGCCTCGGGGTGGGCAGCACGGTAGCGGGTATATAAGGAGTCCTCAAGCAACTTGCCGGGCACGGTGAGCATCCCCGAGGGTTTGTTGAGCACCGTGAGCCAGCGGTCGTCATACACCTCGTCAAGGTCGCCCTCCTCGATGGGCCGTCCCAACGGGTTGTCCTCGACGTCAAGCCCCTGGAGCATGAACTCGAGGATGGGCTTGCACTTGCTGCGGCAAGCGGGATAGAAATGGCCGTGATGACGCACCTCGCCCACGGGTGACGCGCCCCACCAGAACTCGGCCATGCACACGGGGCGCAAGCCGTTATTGAAGGCATAGTTGAGCAGGCGCGGGGCGCAACACTCCCCCGCCCCAGCCGGGGGCAAGGTGCCCAGGGGCTTGAACACCTCGACCAGGTCGCGGCGCTCACCACGGGCGTTGGCCACGATAAAGAGCCTGAAGATGCGCTCCTGCAGGGCCTCGCTCATGGCCTTGCGGCGGGACTTCAAGGAGTCGATTCGTTGGAGAAAAACGCCCATTTCATCGGACAAATCGGCCAACGTGCGCTCGTGGCGCTGACGGATGCGGCGCAACTCGGCTTTCTCAAAGCGGCTCTGGTTCAAGAGCGCTTCCTGCTGCTCGTCGGTCAGGTTTCCGGCCTCGCGGCGGGAATCACGTTCCTGCTTGTGACGCGTCATCAGTGCCTTGAATTCATCGATTTCATCGGACATTTCCCGACGCAGCCTGGCCTCCCTATCGCGGATGGCAGCCAACTCGGCCGACTGTTCCAGACGTTCCACCTCATGGTTGATGGCGGTGATCTGGGCCTCGCCGCGCTTGAACTCGCCCTCGGGGTCCAGCAGGTCATAGACGGGCGGCACGAAGTAGTCATGACGCACGCTGCCCGCCAGGTTGCCCGAGAAGGCGGCGAGATAGCCTAAGAGTCCATCGGCATCCACCGCCACGAGCACGCCCAGCATCTTTCCCATCGCCATTTCATCGGCCCAATCGGCCCGCGAGGCGACATAGCGCTGCACCTGCTCGACGGCCATGAGGGCCAGCGGATGGGGCTCATACAGGAACGGGCAGGTGAACTGCCGCGGCAACTCCACGGCCCCCGCTTCCTCTCCCAACAGATGGAATTTGTCAATCATCACCGCAAAATTACTGAAATCATTTTGTTTATCGTCGTTATTGCATTAAATTTGCAGGTTAAATAACAATCAATATAGCACCACTATGAAATTTATCTCATGGAACGTGAACGGCTTAAGGGCCGTGGCGGGAAAAGGCTTCAGCGACATCTTCAAGGAGCTGGACGCCGACTTCTTCTGCCTGCAGGAGACCAAGATGCAAGAGGGACAGTTGGACCTGGAATTCGAGGGCTACCGCTCCTATTGGAACTATGCCGAGAAGAAGGGTTACTCGGGAACGGCCATCTACAGCCGCCACGAGCCGCTGTCGGTGACCTATGGCATGGGTATCGAGGAACATGACAACGAGGGACGCGTCATCACGTTGGAAATGCCCGATTTCTACCTCGTCACCTGCTACACGCCCAACAGCCAGGACGGCCTGCGCCGCCTGGACTACCGCATGACATGGGAGGACGCCTTCCGCGCCTACCTGCTCGAACTGGACAAGAAAAAGCCCGTCATCGTGTGCGGAGACCTCAATGTGGCCCATCAGGAAATCGACCTGAAGAACCCCAAGACCAACCGCAAGAATGCCGGATTCACCGACGAGGAACGCGAGAAGATGACCGTCCTGCTCGATGCCGGCTTCACCGACACCTGGCGCTTCTTCAACCCCGACGTGACCGACGTCTACTCGTGGTGGAGCTACCGCTTCAAGGCCCGTGAGAAGAACGCGGGCTGGCGCATCGACTACTTCCTGGTGAGCAACCGCCTGCAGGAACGACTGGCCGACGCCAAAATCCACACCGAGATCTACGGCAGCGACCACTGCCCCGTGGAACTGGATTTGAAATAAAGTTTTTCAGGATAAGCATTAACGACTAGTTACTAACGATAAAAGACAATGCCACAAACAGTACAGAAAAAATATGACTTTGACCGCGTGGTGAGGATGGTGCTCTCGCTCATCAGTGTAGCCGTGGGCATCTGGCTCGTCAACTACCTGAGCCCCGTGCTCATGCCGTTTGTCGTGGGATTTATCCTCGCCTACATCATCGACCCGCTGGTCGAGTGGCTCCAAGTCAAGGCACACATCCGATCCCGTGGCATCGCCGTGGTGCTGGCCCTGATCATCGTGGTTGCGGTCATCACGGGCCTGTGCTGGCTCATCATCCCATACCTCATCGACGAGTTCAGCCTGATGTCCAAGCAACTTGCCGCCTACGCCAAATCCTCGCTTAACGTGCCCTATATCCCTGCCGAAATCAACGAGTTTATCCAGCGCTACATCGACCTGGAGAAGTTCAATGAAATCTTCAGCAAGCAGCAGTGGATGGAAATCGTCAACAAGGCGGCATCGGGCGCGTGGTCGGTCGTCGGGGGCACGATGAGTGTGATTTTCAATATCCTGTCTTGGTTCATCGTGCTGCTGTACATGTTCTTTATCCTGCTCGACTTCCACAAACTGTCGAGGGGCTTCAAGGCCGCTATTCCCGCCAAATACCGCCGCATGGCGTTGCGCATCTTCGGCGACGTGGCCGACACGATGAGCCGTTACTTCCGTGGCCAGGCGGCCGTCTCGTTCTTTGTGGGCGTGATATTCGCCATCGAGTTCTACATCATCGGGTTGCCCATGGCCATCGCTTTCGGCATGTTCGTGGGCCTGCTCAACATGGTGCCCTACCTGCAGCTCATCTCCATCCCCATCGCAGCCTTCCTCTGCCTGGTGGCCACCGCCGCCACGGGAGGCAGTTTCTGGGTGATGTTCGCCTGGGTCATCGTCGCCTACATCGTCTGCCAGGTGATTCAGGACATGGTGCTCATTCCCACCATCATGAAGTCCCAGATGGGCCTCAATCCCGCCATCATCTTCCTGTCGCTGTCGCTCTGGGTCTATGTGCTCGGTTTCATCGGCCTGATCATCGGTTTGCCGCTAACGACACTCATCATATCCTACTACTGTGAGTTTGTCCTGCACCAACCCAACCCGCTGAGGAAAACCAAGAAAAAGGAAATCAAGGACAACAAGACACCCGTGTCGCTGCCCTCGTCCTTCCTCTCTCACTACCACAACGAGGACAAGAAGAACTAACCACCCCCCTACCCTTTAACCTTTAAACTTTAACCTTTAAACTAAAAAACTAACCTTGTCCAAGACGTTGATTGTCATCACAGGGCCTACTGGAGTGGGCAAGACCGCGGCGGCCATAGGGCTGGCGCAGCAACTGGGTTGTGACATCATCAACGCCGACTCCCGCCAGATTTACCGCGGCATCCCCATCTGCACCGCCGCCCCCACGCCCGAGCAACTCGCCGCGATCCGGCACCACTTCGTCGCCTTCAAGGACCTGGACGAGAGTTACAGCGCCGCCCAGTTTGAGACCGACGTGATGGCCTTGCTGCCCTCGTTGTGGCAACAGGGCGACTATGCCGTGATGTGCGGCGGCTCGATGCTCTATGTCGACGCCGTGTGCCGCGGTATCGACTCCCTTCCCGACATCAGCCCCGAGGTGCGAGCCGCCGTCAAGGAGAAACTTGCCCGCGAAGGCCTCGAGAGCCTTGTCGAGGAACTGGAGCGGCTCGACCCGCAATATGCCGCGACGATTGACCGCAAGAACACCAGCCGCGTGTGCCACGGCGTGGAAATCTGCCGACAGGCCGGAGTTCCCTATTCCACCCTGCGCACCGGCCAGGCCAAGCAGCGTGATTTCAAAATTATCAAATTTGTCCTCAACATCGAGCGCGAACACCTGTTCGACCGCATCAACCGACGTGTAGACCAGATGATTGACGACGGCCTAGAACAAGAGGCCCGCTCGGTTTACCACCTACGCCACCTCAATTCTCTCAACACGGTGGGCATGAAGGAAATGTTCGCCCTGTTTGACGGCACGATGGACCGCCACACCGCCATCGAGCGCATCAAGAA
Source organism: uncultured Bacteroidales bacterium (assembly GCA_902776955.1). Classification (GTDB taxonomy): domain Bacteria; phylum Bacteroidota; class Bacteroidia; order Bacteroidales; family Muribaculaceae; genus Sodaliphilus. Next base: position 50,188 of record CACYSG010000006.1, read on the forward strand.
GAACACCCGCGTCTATGCCAAGAAACAACTCACCTGGTACCGCCGCGACCCCTCCGCCATCTGGACAACACCGGAGAGGCTCGCTGACGCGAGCAGTTTAGATATGCTCGCTGACGCTCGCAGTTTAGAGTTTAGAGTTTAGGGTTTAGAGGGGAATTCACACACCTGATATAACAAGACAAATTGGACAAATTGGACAAATTGGACAACTATTACAACAATTATTAAGTTGTGCCAGTTGTCCAAGTTGTCTTTATCAGATGCCCCCTCTAAACTTGCTCGCATCAGCGAGCAATCAACATGTCGATGAGGAAATTGATGTCGTTGACGTTGATCTCGCCGTCGCCGTTCACGTCGGCAGAGCCTTGATTTATGGCTGCCAGGATCACATCGATGACCGCATTCACGTCGGCGATGTTCACCTCGCCGTCACCGTTGACATCGCCCACCGTGTCGGCATAATACAGGACAAAGTCATCCACATAGGTGGAACCGGTGCTGCCGGCAATCATCGCGATGCGGAAGACCGCGGGCTGGGCAACCGTCAGCGGCAGCGTCCACATGCCAACCACCTCACTATTCTCAGGCACCTCGACCGCATTCTGGCCCGTAAGGGTATTGGCCTTCTGCCACGTGATTCCCTCGTCGAGCGAATACTCCAAGGTGTACTTGGCCATCGATGACAAGCGGTTGAAGAAGGAGGCCTGAGCCATAAAGAAATTGTGGCTCATGGGCTCCACGGTATAGACGGTGCTAGCCTTCTTCAGCATCACCGAGTTGAGGCCGTGACAACGTCCCTCGCCCGGGGCGCGCACGCCGCTCTTGTTGAAGCTCCACTTGTTGAATGCACCCTGCACATTCTTGGCGTTGGTGCTGCTGTTGGCCGTCATCGACTCGAAGTCCTCGGCCAGTTCCTCGCACGGCGGGAAGATAAAGATGGGCTGGATGCCATCGCTCACAGCGCCTTGCCAAACGTCTATTTTCATCATGTGGTGGCCGGTCTCATCGTTCAAGACCAAATCATAGCGGCCCCACTCCGACGGAGCCATCAGTTCCATCTCATAGGTCTTGATGGTATTGGAGGGCATTTGCACCTCTATCATATCGCTGACGGCCACCTCGTTGCCATCCTTCAGGAGCGATAGGTACACATTGCCTGCAGGGCCTTCTCGATCGGCCCAAGGCATATCGTAGGACAATGTGACGTTGACATTGAACGGCTCATTGGTCCTGATGGTGCGAGGCAACTCAAAGGATTCCAGACCATAGGTGTTTGACAGGTAGCAATCCATCAGATAGGCCACACCGTCACTCACGATCATCTTGGCATACATTTCGTTACCGTCAAAGTCAAGCACCGGCTGGTCATAAGTGACGCCGTCGTCAAGGGAGTATGAGACCCTGAGCTGGTATTCGCCATCCTCAAGCGAGTTGGACAATGTGATATATTCATGCAGGTTTGAGAAGTACCAACCTCCACTCAATGGCTTCTGGTAGGTGGTGTGCTCACTTTGACGCTCCACGCCATTCTTGTCAAACACCGCTATTGACATGGGAATATTGGCATAATAGATGATGCGGCCATAACGCTCCTCATATCCTGCCGTATCCAGCTTGTTGCCTTCCACGCCGATGTCCTCGAGCGCTAACTCTACCCTACTGCCCAGACTTGCCGTCCTGGTTACGGGCGACATCAAACCACGGACATACAACACATCGTCAACAACATCCTCCTGGGGAGCCGGAACAAGACCCATGATGGCGTCTTGACCGTATTTGAAATCCATGCCCGCACTCGGGGCGAGTGTCGAGGCGAGGAAATAGCCGTCATAGTGGCCTCCCCAACCCCAGTTGACATGGAAATAGCCTCGGGTGTCGAAACCGTCGAAGACAAACGCATGGCCGCTGGCACCGGTAGCCGAGTAGTCAAAGCCGCAATACACGATGGGGCGCCCTGCGCTGAGTTCGTCAAACAGGAACTGGTCCCACTCGTCAGCATTGTAGTAGTCGCGGCTGAGCAGGTAGCTCTTGGTGGTGTAACCGAAATAAGTTTTCAACGACGCCAGGGCAGCCGTCTCCTGGGCGCCACTGCTGCTGCCGTAACCCATATCCACCGAGATGCCCACGTCGGACATCAGGCGTGCCACCGCGTCGCACGACTCCTCGCTGCTGTTCTCGTCATAGGTATCGAGCATCAAGTCCCAGCGGTAAACCGACTGGCTAAAGTCGGCGCTGAGTTCGACGCGCTCGCCACCGTTCACGCTACATAAGTAGGAATGGCTTCCCGTTCCCACCAGTGGCCACTCGTGATAATTCATGACCTGAGCGACAGCCGTAGCCACACAACCGGTCACCGCACGTGTACCCCCGTCATAGGTGGGGCAATAGTTGTTATAGGGGGCTCCCTGGTCCCACTGGGTAGTCATGAGGGGTCCAACGGCCGTGGCCTGAGGGGCGGGACGATGGACGGCCACGTTATCATGCGACTGCAGGAAGGCGATTTGCCTGTCGAGCGACTCCAGCCAGTAACGCACTGCAGGAGGCAGCTCGGCCGACGAGAAATCGCCCTGGGAGCCATAGCCCAGCACCTGAGGCAAGCGGTCGTCACCTGCCACCACGACAAAACCGCCGTGTGCACCGCGGTCAAACACATAAAAGCGCTCACTCTCGGCCTTATAGGCCAGACGCGTCATCGCTTGGCCACCACGCGCCGATAAACGAGGCATTGTTGACGAGAAAAAATCGTCGGCCACCTGACGGGCATCACCCACACTCACGGGGGAAGCCTGCAAGGTGCACAGCATGGCCAATACGATAGCCATGGAGGCAAGAAGTATCCGTTTCATCAATTAGTTATTTAATAATTTTACAAAATCATGATTATAATTTACAAAAGTAATACTTTTCCCTTACTGTATAGCATACTTTTGAGAGAAAAACAAACTAAACCCTTCTATTAGAGAAACCGCGCTCAAGAGAGAAGCCGCGCGATGGTGGCAGCGACACGGCGCGACGTGGTGTAGTCGAGGGCGGCTTCGTTGGCTCCGGGACGACCCATATACAGGTTAGGGTTGACATACTGCATCGCACTGGGATGCGGTTCCCGGGCCGAGAAATGAAACTCGGTCAGCCCCGTTGCCTCGCGGATGTCGAGGATATTCTCCTCGGTCACGCCGCTGCCCGCCATCAGGATGATGCGGCCCGCCGCCTGGCGTTGAAGCTGTGCCAGCAGTTCCACGCCCTGTATCGCCTTGGGTTGCTGGCCTGAGGTGAGGATGCGGTCAAAGCCGAGGGCAATCGCGTCCTCCAGCGCCTGAACGGGGTCGGCAGCACGGTCAAAGGCGCGGTGCAACGTCACACTCATCCCGTGGGAGCACTGCATCAGGTAGCGGTTCTTGTCCATATCGAGGGTGCCATCAGCCTTGAGGCAGCCGAACACGACCCCGTCAACGCCCAACTCACGGCACACGGCGATATCTGCTGCCATGCGCTCCACCTCCAGGTCACTGTAGAGAAAATCCCCGCCACGCGGACGGATAATCACGTGCAGACGTGTACTGGTCAACACACGTCGCGCCACCTGGATTTCGCCATAACTGGGTGTCGTTCCGCCCTCGGGAATGCCGGCACACAGTTCCACACGGTCGGCTCCGCCCTCCTGTGCCGCCAGACAGGATTCCACCCCATTGGCGCACACTTCTACCATAAATTCCTCTCGTTTCATCGTGTCTAAATTTTTGATTCCACAAAAATATTGACAAATAACGGACTATACAAGAATAATGAGCAATTTCCCATTTCCTGCAGCGCGGGAAACGGAAATGACGGAGGAAACGGAGATGACGGAGATAACGGAAAAACGGAGGAAACGGAAAAACGGGAGAACGGGGATGATGGGTTAATTATCCAATAGAATGAGGGCATGCCATCATCAAGTGACATGCCCTCTTCTTGTCGTTAGGTTTTGATTTCTCTAGTTGCCCTTACTCATCATTACTGGCTGTTGAGTACGCGGGAAATCAGCATGGTGGCATCGGTAATGTTGATGTTACCGTCGGTGTCGCCGTCAACGTTTGCCTCGCTGAGGTAGATTGTTGAGTTGGTGCCGTCCAGCAGATAAGAGATGAGGAGGGTCACATCGGTCACGTCAACATTGCCATCGTGGTTAACATCGCCGGGAGCCCACTCGGTGTCCCCGGTCGAGGGGATAACGCTGATGATAAACACCTCGAGGTTCTTGCCGTAATTGGAAACCATACCTGTTATGTCATAGGTCTGGCCATCCTCGACATTCATCGGAATCTGGAATTGATTGAAGAATATCAGACCGTTGGCATTCAACCAGGTTCTGCCCGACGAGTCATAAGCCGATTGGGTGAGGGTCTGGTCCTTGAAGATGACATACTCGTTCACGTTATCAAGGGTAACCGTGGTGTGCTCGGTGGGCGTGACAACCACGATGCGACCGTCGCTAACGATGTTGTGGGGATCAATAGCCTCGGGCACCTTGTTATAGGTAGCGGTCAAGCCGTCCCAACCGGGCTGCAGAATCGAGCCTTGCGGCAAGCGGGGAACGTCCTCGCTATAGATGAGACCATAGCCCGTATCGTCCTTAATCCACGTGCGCTCGTCCTTCTGATAAGTCACAATCACGTTGCCGTTGAATGCGAAGCGCTTGTTGTCGTACAGGTTGTTCATGGCAGCGATATTGTCCACCTCAATGGCTTTATTGTAATTGCAGAACGACACGCTGCTGCGCACACCGTTGAGTTCGGCGAGGGCATAGACCATGCAACTGTCGGTGACGGTAAACGGCTCGGTATACTCGGTCCAGGTGTCAAAATCGGTGTTGAAGCCGTAATAGATGGTCGCACCGGGGGTGGCACACGAGAGGGTCACCTTCTGGCTATAGACATACACGGTGTCCAGAACATTGGGTTCAAACTCGGGTGCTGCCACCTGTTCGGACGTGGGTTCGGTGTCAACATAGACGATAATCGAGTTGCAACGCACCTGATCGTTGCTGGCCGTCAACGCCACTACCGGAGAGTTGCCCAACCAGATGCCGGTAGGTCCACTCTGCTGATAGGTGTATTCACCATCCTGACCTTCATCAAGCGTGAAACCCGAGGGACCGTACTTGTAGCCAAAGCGACCGCAAGACATCTTAATCTTGGTGATGTTGCCCTTAGTCGCAGTGAAGATCATGTGTTCGTTCTTGTAAATGCGTAAACCGGCACTTAGGCCTCGGGTAACCATGATCGAAACTCCGGGACGTGTGATGGTATAGGGCTCGTCCACTACATTCACATCAGTGTTCCAGATAATAATCTCATAACCTTCACCGTCACCAATCAAGGTATAGGTAGCCAATACGGTCTCACTCTCGACGGACCCGTATTCGTCATCCTCGATAACGGCCTTGGCAAAAATCATCACATCGGTTTTTACCGTAATCGTGCCGACATACGGCTCCCAATTTTCCTCATCGTAGCTGTAATAAATCGTCGCCGTCGAGTCGGGACATTCAATCGTCACAACCACGCTGTCGGTGAAGATGGTCGAGCCGGGCGTGAACTCAGGAGCGGCCACGGTGGGAATCCGCCTGGTGAAGACCGCTGTAACGTTCTCGCTGCGTTCGTCGCCCAGTGTGGACCAGGCGGTCAGCGTCGTCGAGCGCGTCAACACGAACGGACCTTCATAGGTGGCCTCGGTGGACCAGTCGAAGTCCTCCTCGGTGCTACCCTCGATGTAATGAATCTCGGCGCCCTGGGTGGGACAGTTGAGCGTGACTTCGAGCGTTCCGTCAAATTCGCCGCCGTTAGGATAAAAGACGGGAGGAACCAATTCGGAGCCTGAATCCTCGACGGTCACGACAATCTGGGTGGCACGTACCTGGGCCGAGGCATACAGCGAGATGGTGTCGGACACGCCCGTCCAGGTGCCTTTATAACCGCTGGCGGTATAGCCCTCGCCCGAGAACAGGTCAGGCGCATGGGATTGTCCTACCTGGCCGGTGCAGGTGAACTCAACCTTGGTGATGTGACCGATTGTCGAGGTAATCGTCGTGGTCGAGAAAGCGTTAAACCGATAGTGGTCGGTGCGCGTAAAAGTTCCTGCAGTACAGTGAATCTTGATGCCCTCATAGGTCAACGTACTCAGGTCCGGGTCGGTGGTTTCAAGGTGGACCGTGCGCGGTGTGAACGTCACAGTCTTACCCATTGCCGACAAGGTCAGCAATGCGATAGCCAAAAATGATAATAATCTCTTCATATAGATATCGAATTAAATTAGGGTTAATAATAAAATCTATTTTTGGGCCATGGCAGTGCCCTACAACAGGATGCTGTCGATGACCGCATTCACGTCGGCGATATTCACCTCGCCATCGCCGTTCACATCACCCGGGGCGGCTTGGTTTCCCGTCAGAATCATGTCAATCACCGCGTTCACATCGGCGATGTTCACCTCGCCGTCACCGTTCACGTCACCCGTCAGGGGCACGTCAGGCTCCATGCTGGCATACACCAACTCCAGTCCCGGGATTTTGAGGCTGTAGGCCTGATTGGCCACGGGAGAGTTGTAGGTGATGTAGTAATAAATCAGATGCAGCGGGAAATTGCCCAAATCGGTGGCATTGCAGAAATCACTCACCGGGGCGTCGACGGTCACTTCGCCGCCGGCAGGAGCATCGCCGATAGGATATTCCACGGTGGAGCGCTCGCCGTAGCCATTCTCGACGAGCATCTTGAGCGCCTTGAGCTGCAGGTCGCCCGGCACGATACGCACCCTCAGGGTGTCGGGCAAGCCCCACATCCTCACCGCCTTGGCAATCTTGATATAGGGGTTGCGGGACGAGGCGCCCGTGAAGTCTATCTGGATGCCGTTATCCAGGGCGGTGACCGTACGGTCCTTGCCTCCGCTCTGGGTGATGTCCCAGGTGGCGGGGTCGATGGGCGCGTTCTCCACAGTGGTGACACGCCTCTTGGGATTCTCGACGCTCACCTTGATGGAGTCCAGCAACAGCGGATTGGAACTTCCCACGAAGGTCTGCCCGTCGGCCACAGCGGTAATGATGCCCTGGTTGTCAACGGTGCAAATGCCCTCATCGGCCGAAGTCCAATCCACTACCGAAGGGTCCACCTTGTCCAAGCCGTAGCCGCTCACGCCGTTGATGTTGATGGCGTAAGGGTGAAAACCGTCGATGACCACACTGTCGCTCACGAGCAGCCACTGTGCCTCCATGACGGTAACGGGCTGGCTGGCGGTCATGTCGCCATAGGTCGCGTAGAGGTTACCCGACGCGGGTGTCGAGACGGCGTGGAAATTACCCTCGTCGTCAAAGTGGCCCACCCACGGGTCACACGAGAACGTGCAACCCTGCAGGTCGCGCGTCTTCAACACGCCATACTGGTTGTAACCCCAGATGTCGAAACTCGTCGTGGCCGAGATGGACAGGTTGTAACAGCGCGGCTCGAAGTTGATGATGCCGATGGACTCGTCATCGGGAGCGGTCGAAACGAACAGGCATCCGTTGCCGACGGCCCTGACCGAGCCGTCGCTGGGATGGTTCATCACCTCGCCATTGACCAGGATACACGACGAGCCGCCGCCATCAAGGTTCACCGCATTGACGGCCCCCAGGGCGGTGAAAATGCCCATCATTTCCTTGAGGGTCACACCCGTCGAGGTGAGGTGGCGGCCGTCAACGACGACAAAGTAGAGGCGCGTGCTGTCAGCATTGAAGCCGATGGCAGTGCGCGGGTGCCGCTCGGCCCAATCCTCCTTGAATTCGCCGTTCTGCATGATAATGTGGTTGCTGCCGCCGATGAGCTGGCTGATTTCCACATCCTGCGACTCGTTGTTGAGCGTGAGGCTGAAAGATATGTTGATTTCGTCTCCCACCTGCAGCGCCTCGGCATAGTTGGCATAGGTGCCCTTGAGCCACAGGATAGCCTTGCCGTCGGGGATGGTGGTGGAGCCTTGGGCATCAAATATCGACTCGATGACACACCGCTCGGCTCCATTGGCCTTCCACATGAACGGGTCACCGGCAGGCTTGAGCAAGAGCATCTTGCCCGATGTGGAACCGTCATAAGTCACAGGCCCGTAACTGCGGGTAAACAGGAAAGACTGGTTTGCAGCGATGTTCTCATAGGCATAACGCATGCGGTTCACCAGGTTCAGCGGGAATGACGTCTCGCCGCTGGTCACGCGGCCCGTGAAGGTCAGGCGATCAATATAAGGGCGGTTATCCTCGTCCAAGACCAGACAAGCGCGGTTGTGGCTGCTGAGCACCAGTTCGCCGTCGCGCACCTGTCCGCTCAAGGGCAGTCCCACCTCGTTGGCGGGCGAGGTCATGAAGAAGTCGCCGTTGACGGCACCCACGACCTCATGGCCAGGACGCGTGTTGCGCGTGGCCATGTTGACAGGCGTCTCGCTGCCCACCGACTTCTCGGCGCCTAGACACGTCTCCATCACGACATAAGGGTTGGTCAAGTCCATCTCGACAACGCTCACCTTGAGGGGCAACGCAGGGATGTCATATTTGGCCGCTATCAAGCCCGGGCCTGCCAGATGCGGGAAGATGAGCGTGTCCACATCATAGGCCCTGTCGCCTATTGTCCACTGGTCACGAGGTGACGCTGATGCCAGCGCCCCCGTCAAGGCGAGCGCCGACAATAAGAGCCAGCACCTTCTCATGACTGCAAGATGAGGTCGATGACGGTGTTGACATCGGCGATATTCACCTCACCGTCGCCGTTCACGTCGCCCGAGTCTTCAGGCCTTCCTGACAGGATCATGGCGATGACCGCATTCACGTCGGCGATGTTCACCTCGCTGTCACCGTTCACGTCGCCCTTGACGCCGGGCTGCGGCGTCTCACCGCCCACGTTGCGGCCAATCTTATATACCGCCATGCCGTTATAGGCCTTAAAGGTGAACAGCGTCACCTCCTCGTAACCCTCGCTGTCAACACCATATTCCACAGCGAAGCAATGTACACGCAGGCCGCTGTCGTTGACCTTGCCGAGGCTGTCGGCCGGAATCGTCCAGTATTTGGTCATTCCTGCCAGCGACTGGCCCTCGCCCAGCTCACAGATGTTGGCTTGGCAGCCGTGGCCGTTGCCGTTCATGTCGGCGTTGACATACACGAGGAAATCACGGCCCTCGAGGTGGAACTCCATGCAGCCGTTAGGTGTGGACTGGGGCCACAACTCGGGATCCACGTCCTCAAACGAGTCGATGACCGAACCCGAGAGGTCATAAATCACAGGCGCGGTATCAAAGCAGTCGATATAGAACATCTCGCCACTGTAGCGGGAATCCTCGTCGGGACCCTCGATCATCTTGATGACCGGAGCCAGCGAGAAGCCCGTCTTGGTCTCGGGATAGAAGTTGATGATGTCCATATAGGAGTCGCCGTCAAAGCCACCTTCCCATTCGCCGCCCTGGTCGGCATGCATGCGGTACAGGGTCGGGAAGCCCGGGTCGGCGGTCGCGCCCGACACCGTCATGATGTTACACTCGGCCTGTTCGAGCGTGATGTCGCCTATCACGTCCAGATAGTCGGTGCGCTGGGGTGCATCACCCTTGTCCATCTCGACGACGAGCGTCAACTCGCCCGTCTCGGTGTTCACCAGATAGACGGGAACGGTCTGCTGCACCGTGCTGGTCATGGGAGCCACCCAGATGTGATGGAAACTGTCCTTGCCGATGCTCGCCACACCCAGGAAACGACCGTAGGGTGCCCCGTCCAACGTCAGCGGCAGGTCGGGCAGCGGGCTGCCGTCAACGGCCGACAAACGGTGGATGACCGATTGTGCGATGGTGTCGCTGCCGACGATGGCCGCCAGTTCCTCGCTACGGGAGATGTAGATGATGCCCTGGTCCATGGTAGCCGTGCGGGCTCGCTGGTTGCAGATGGCAAGGTCGGTAAAACCGGTGCCACAGTGCACGCGGTCCAGAATCCATTGGTTGGCAATCTTGATGCCGTTCACCTCGGGATAAGTCTGTCCGTCGGTTTTGGCCTGGAGTCCCAACGACACAGCCGTCAGGAGCAAAAGTAGAAATATCGTTTTTTTCATCGTTGTTATGTTTTTAAAAGATTTAGGCGCTTGGTTTGAGATTTTATCTCTATTACCAAACGCCTAAAACCTAAGATTTTTATTAAGAGAGAATGAGGTCGATAACCGCATTCACATCCGCGATGTTCACCTCGCCGTCACCGTTCACGTCGCCAGCGCTGTCGCTGTTGCCGGTGAGGATCATGTCGATGACCGCATTCACGTCGGCGATGTTCACCTCATTGTCGCCGTTCACGTCACCGGGAATGCCGGGCTCGGGACCGTCGTCAAAGATGCCGGGGCCAATCTTATAAACCGCCATACCGTTATAGCACTTGAAGATGAACAGCGTCACCTCCTCGTTGCCCTCGTCGTCAACGCCATATTCGACGTTCAGGCTCTGTACGCGCGTACCACCGTCACTGACGGCACCCAACTCGTCGGGAACCATCCAGTAACGCTGCATGCCGCCCAGCGACATGCCCTCACCCAACTCACAGATGTAAACCTGGCAAGCCTTGTTAACACCCGTGGACTCGTCAACACCGGTATATTGAGCGGCAACATACACGATGAAGTTGCGGCCGTCGAGTGTGAACTCGCACACGCCGTTGGCACCCACGTCCATCGGCCAGAATGCGGGATCCACCTCCTCAAAGTCATCCACCTTATTACCCGTATTGTCATACAGGATGGGCGAAGTGGTGAAACCGTCGATATAGAACAGCTCGCCGCTAAAGTCATCCTCGGCGGCAAGAACCATCTTGGCCAACGGAGCGTATCCCCACTGTGTCACCGTCTCGGGATAGAAGTCGAGGATAGCCAGATAGGGGTCGCCGTCAAAGCCTCCCTCAAAGTCACCGCCCTGGTCGGCGTGCCAGCGGTAGATGTACTCCGAGCTGGCGCCCACGGTCATGATGTTACACTCGGCCTGCTCGCGCGTGATGTCACCCATCACATCGATGTAGTCGCAGCGCTGGATGGCATCGCCCTTGTCGAGCTTCGCCATGAGCGTCAATTCACCAGTCTCCTTGTCCACCAGATAAACGGGATGCTCGGCAGCCACCTCGCTGGTGTAAGGGGCCATGAACAGGTTACCGAAATTATCCAGGCCCACAGTGTTGCAGCTCAGCACAGCACCGCCATAGATGGCGCCGTCGAGCGTCAACTCCAGTTCCTTAACCAGGTGACCGTCGGTCGCGTCAAGCTTGTAAATCACGCTCTGGGTCAGGGTGTCGGTGCCCTGAATCACAGCGTTGGCATTTGAACGGGCGATGTAGATGTAGCCGTCGCCCATCACCGCCGTACGCGCGCTGGTGTTGCAGTAGGGCTTGTCGGACCACTCGGCAGGCGTGTGGGCTCGATCCTGAATCCACATGTTCTTGATGCCAATGCCGTTAACGCGCTCATAGTGCACGCCATCGGTCGCGGCACGCATGCCGCACACAACGGTGGCAAAGAGAATTGACAATAGTAAAAATTTCTTCATAATCTTTTGGTTATTAGGTTATTATATTGTATTGTACATTATCTGAACCTTTGAATTTAGCAAAGTAACTAAAAATTTTGATACATTCAAAATCTTTTCTCGCTTTTCATCCTCATTGTCAACGTAAAAGAGTCTAAAAACCTAGAGCCTTAAAATCATATCGATAAGGGCGTTCACATCGGCGATATTTACCTCGCCGTCGCCGTTCACGTCGCTGAGCGAGCCCGCTGCGGCATCTCCGGTCAAGATATCGTCGATGGCCACATTGATGTCAGCGATGCTGATTTCGCCGTCGGCGTTCACGTCACCGCGCTTCAAGGCGCGATAGACAAATGAGCGCGTCGCAGCATAGTCGGTGTATTGCAACGTGGAACCCGTGGCCAGCGTCCGGTAGGCATAGCGGGCACGCACGTAGTAGGTATTGCCGTCGCTCGGCTTCCCGGTTCCCTTGATGTCGCCAAGGGGGATGGTCTCGAAAGCCCCTTCTATCGTGCCGTTATAGGACGTGCGCGCCGGGAACGACTCGGTCGAAGCGATTTGCACCCTCAACGAGGCAGCACCCTCGACGGGAGCAAATTCCACCGCATCATCGGCATAGAGCACCATCTGACCCGTTGCGGGGGTGACAAACACAGGCACCGGGGGAATCATCTCGACGGTGGTGAACGACGAAACGGGCAGAACGACTGTCACGTCGCTGCTGATAGCCGTCACGCGGGCGTAATAGGTGGTAGCACCCGCCAGACGATACCTGGGCACCTGCCAGCAGGCCTCGTTCAAGCATACGGTGTCGGGATTATTCATATTTGACGTGGTGGACAATTCCAGGAGGTAACGGGTGCCGGGAGCGCCTGCCGTCCAGGTGATGAGAGGAGTCAGGGAAACCCCATTTTCTCCTCCCGAGGGCGAAATGATGCGCATTTGCCCCAAAGTGAAATGGCCGACGTCGCTCTCATTGTCCCACTGGTTGAGTCCGCGGGCCACCACGCGCCACCAGTACTCGCCCTCCTGCAGGTGGGAAATACGTGACAACGGCAAGAACGTGGAATCGGTTTCCAGTTGCACGACAGGCGTATTCATCGCTTCGTCGGCATAAATCCACACGACATAGTTCGATGCGTCGCACTCCCACCTCAACATGGAGAACTGGGTCACGAAAGCACCGTCCTCGGGCTCAACCAGAACCGGTTTGGAGGCCTGGACAGGCTCCACGCCCGGCATGACGGGGGCATACTCGTTTTCCCACCTGTCGAGGATGGACACGGCATAGCGGTAGCCCTCGCGCTTGCTTGCCGGCAGCGTGTAGGAAGCCCAGTAGGAAACGCCGTCGATATACTGCGCCTGGCAGTGGAAATCCTTGTCCTCCACCCCATCGGGGATGGCATAGACAACATAGCGCACGTTGGGGATACTGTCCCACGTCAGTTTGCCCTCGTTATAGGCCAAATGGCTCACGGTGGTATAGGTCGTGGTGGGCTTAAGCCACGAGGGAGCGGGATTGAGGGCGATGGTCCGATAGAGCGAGTCCTTCAACCATGTGCGCAACTGGCGCACCTTGCCGTCAATGACCTCCTTCTTATTGCGCCACGTGTAGTAGCGGAAGTAAACCATGCCCGGATTACCGCCATCCAGCATGGCATCGCGCATGATGCGACCCTGCTTGACATACTCATTCAAGTTCCACCCGTCCTCGTCGGGAATCCACTGGCTCACATAGACATGACGGTTGAAACGCGCCGCCATCTTGCCCCACCAGCGGGTAATGGGCTCAAAACTCTGTGAGGTATTGCGGTAAATCTGTGGCGACATGAAGTCGATGGTGCCACGCGTGAGCCAGGCCATGGGATCGCTGTAAATCTGGTTATACTGCCAGTCATTGCCCGGACAGGGCTCCACGCCATACTGGTCGGCCACCGACTGGATACCGCATGCCACACCGGCAGGTCCGATGCCAAAGCGCACCCATGGCTTGGTCTGTTTGACCATGTCGTTGACATCCTTGACCATCTGGTTGACGTTCTCGCGGCGCCAGTCGCCCTGCGTCATCGTTCCTCCGCCCTGCCGATAAGCGCTATACAGGTCGGCATCGAGCGAGAACGATGGATTGTCCTGGTTGTAGAAGTAATCGTCAAACACCAGTCCGTCAACATCATACTTAACCAAAATATCCTTGCACACGTCAACGACACGTTGCCGCACCTCGGGGATGCCGGGATTGAGCACCGTCTCATAGCTCGTGGTCAACAGCCACTCGGGATGGGTGTAGACATAGTCAAGTTCGCTTTGGCCCCACATGTTGTCGCCATGGCCATAACGGTAGGGATTAACCCAGGCATAGACCTCGATGCCGCGCTTGTGCGCCTCCTGAAGAAGGTATTCAAACGGGTCGAACGCCGGAGCCACGCCACGTGTGCCCGACACATAACTGGACCACGGCTCATAGGCCGAATTGTACATCGCGTCGCACATCGCCCTGACGTGGAAATAGACCACATTGATGTGGTTCACGAGCATGGTGTCGAGCATCTTGCGGCACGCATTCTGCATGATGGGTGTGTTGCTGGCGGTGATGGCCCCGCTGGGCCAGTCGCTCAGGTAGGCCGTCATCCAGATGCCGCGCTGCTCACGCTTGGGGGCGACATCGGCGGTTGCAGTGACAAAACTGGCGACAAACGCCGCCAGTAATGCTATTAGGATGAATCTTCGTTTCATTTTCCTTTCTCTAAACCCTAAACTCTAAACTCTAAACTTTTAGATTTTGAGTTCAAAATCTAAAATAAATTGGTCAGGCGCGGGTTGATGCACACGCCCAGGATCTTGTCCTTGTTGCCGTTGAAGTTATAGACCTTGCCGTCATCGGGATTGAAGTAATAGAGTCCCGTGGTGTAGGTCTTCTCGGTCGTGGCGGCACGGAAGCCGAAGTAGACGTAGTGCGTCTTGCTGTCTACCGCGAATTGGGTCGTGTAAACGCCCTCGGCATCGGTCGTGTTGATCGGGTCGGCCTCCATCGTGATGAAGTTGATGTACTTGTCGTAGGTCACCGTCGCGTTGTCGGCAGGAATCTGATACTGGGTGAAGCCCACGCCAGGCGTGGTACCCTTGGTCATCCACACATACAGATAGCCCAGGTCCTCATCGAGGGTGAAGGCACGCGGCTGGGTGGTCTCGAGCACGATGGGATAAGGAATGGGCACACCGGTGCCGGTCTTGCCGATATCACTGGGCTTGAAGCGGTAGATGCCGTTACCCGAGTAGTTCTTTCCCCACCAGAACTTGCCCTGCTTGTCGAGGTAGAGGCCGGTGTGGATGGCACCGTAGGCGATGCCCTGCCCGTAGTAACTCAACTGGTTGTTGACCACAAAGTAGCCCGCCGTGCTGTTGAAGTTGGTTTGCTCGGTCTCGCCGCGCGTCGACAGCGGGATGCGGCGGATGCCCGTGTTGCGGTCGGTGTAGTACAGGTTGGTGCCGTCGGTACATCCCTGGAACGGGTCGTTAAACGCCTGGCCGCCCACGTTGGTAATCATCACGTTAGTGGTCTGGCCGTCGGCGCTCATGACGGTGATTTTGCCGTCACCCAGGTTGCCTGCCTCGTCGTTGATGTAGTAGTACTGCTTACCGCAGTCCAGGATATAGACATTGTCCTGCTCGATGGTGGCACTGTCGGTCACCGTCTTCTCGGTGGCAAACACCAGCGTGGTGGGCATGTTGCCCGAGCTCACGCCCATGTCAAACGGCAGATTCTTGGTTCCGGCGGGCAACTGTGCCAGGTCCACCAACTTCACGGCCATGATGTTGCCGCCCTGGGTGGCATAATAGAGCGTCGGAGCGGGCACCGAAGAGCCCACCTGGACATTGACGTAACTGTCCTCCAGGCGCCGGTTCTCGCCATTGATGTCAAACCACGTCTGCAACGTGATCTTCTGCGAGCCGATGTTGCTGAACGTCAGTCTGCCGGGGTTGTCGATGGTGCCGTCGGCGTGGCTGTAGCCCTCAAAGGTCGTCAGCACATTGCCTTGAGCGTCCTTGGTGCCGTCGGGGAAGGTCCACACATACTTGCAAGTGAGGTTCTCGGGGTTGGGCAACTCGATGTCAAGCAACACGTTCACATCGTTGATGACCACAGGATTGGCGCTCTGCTCGGCCACACTCAGCACCGGAGCGATGTCATAGATGAGCAAGGGATAGGTGCGGCTGCCAACGCCGTCGATGGTCAGCGTCACCTGATAGACACCTGCCGTGGCATACTTGTGCGAGGGGTTCATCTCGGTGGAGGTCGATCCGTCACCGAAGTCCCACGTCACCTGCCCGGTCTTGGACGAGGTGTTGGTGAACTCGACAGTCGAGACCACATAGAAGTCCAGACCGTAGCGGTCATCGTCCACGCGATAGGTGAAATCGACATCCCTGGTGGGGAAGTTGTTATAGTCGGGTGTCTTGTCGATACACGACACGACCATCGTCGCCATCAGAACTATGAATGCTATTCTATTTAACGTTTTCATATTCATCATCAGTTAGTTAATTCCTAATTCCTAACTTCCAATTCCTAATTGAGTGTAACTTCCTTGTTGTCGGTTGTTACGCCCACCTTTCCATCGGTATCATACACGCGGAACTCGGGCTCCAGATAATAGGTGCGCGAGAAGTTCACCGTGTAGGCCTTGTCCGACGTGTTGTAAATCCACGACGTGAAGGGAATCGTCTCAATCATGCTCTTGAAGTAGGGCATGTACTGGCGGCGAACCGTGGTGATCTTGCCACCGGTGTCGTCACTGTAGCGCGAGAACAGCCAGAAGGCCGACTTGTACACCGGTTGTACGTTCACGCCCGACGGAGCGGAGCCCACGTCATCAATCTCGTGATAGACGGCAGAACCGTCCCCGGCCACGGTGATGTAGTAGTAGTGGTCCACTTCGTCGGTGGTGTACCAGGCGTTGGACTTGTCGGCACTGGCGGTCTCGGTCGGGAAGTCGATGCCATATTGGGCATTCAACTGCTCAAACAACTCGGCAGAGAAGTCATAGTTGATATAGACATTGCGCAGGTCGTTATAGTAGGTACTGTCCTTGGTCAACGCGTTGACCATATAGTTCATGAACTCCTGCTGGAACGTCGAGGGATAATAACTGTCGAACTTTTCCTGATCCCATTCCTCGGGATTGACCCAGGTCACTGGGGCCAGTGTGCGCGAGGTGGGGAAACTGTCGGTCAACACATACTCATATCCGTCCCACTCGGCCTTGCTGTGGGGATAAGTGGCCACCATCTGGCTGGAACGGACGGTGTCGGTCAGGGAATAGGTCTTGGTATAGGCCAGCGACGTGGTCAACTTGCTGGTGGCGGTAGCACTCTGCTCTCGCTTGATCAGGCACCACACCTCGCTGTGGTCGATAGCCTTCTCGCTGGTCGTGTAGTACTTGCCCTTGAACGTGGCATATCGGCCAGCCTTGACCACCGTGGAGCCCTGCTCCCAGTCCACCGTGGGCAACACCTGCCCGAGTTCGCCGTTATCGGCAAACGGGTCATGTATCGCACACGAGGTCATGAGCAACGCCATCAGAGCCATCAGTCCATATTTTATCTTGTTTCGTTTCATAATATTCTTCTTTTCTTTATAAGGGTCCTTAAGGTCCTTAAGGTCGTTAAAGTCCTTAAGGTCGTTATTCTTGGGTTAACGAGGTGACTTCGCCGTAGTTGTGGGCCCAGATCATGGGTTCCTGCAACCACTTGTAGTTCTTGTAGGCGCCCAGGCGCTCGAGCTCCTGGCGGTTGTACTTCTCCTCGGTCTCGGGATCGTAGTTGATGCGCTGGATCCAGGTGTTCTCCTTCTGGTCCTCGGTGAGGCCGTCAATCCAGTAGGCCGCGTACAGGTTGTAGGGCCTGCGCAGGGTCGGATAGATGATTTCCTGGTTGTCACCGATGCCGTAGTGGTTGCGGTTGTTACTGTAGTGGTAACGGCGCATGTCGGTCCACTGCTCGGGCTGCAGGTACATGGCGATGTACTTCTGCTGCATCAGGTCGCTCAGGGTAAACTCGCTGGGATTGAAGAACCAGTGCTTGTTGCCGCGGTCGGTCACCTTGTGGACAGCAGGATTGCTGCTCGTGCCGCGGAAGTAGTCCTCGTTGTCGAGGAACGCGGCCACTTGACCATCCCAATACTCGGCCGCCTGGAAACCGGGCTTACCGCCGGCCAGGGAGTTGCCGGGATACTTGTTGTCGGTATTGGCATTGTAATTCTCGTTGGGATAGTTGCGCAAGAACGCGGCGAGGTGACGCTGGATATTCCAGCGGGTGGCCTCCTTGGCCAGGGCGCAAGCCTCGGTCTTGTTGCCCATCCAGTACATGGCTTCGGCCTTGATGAAGTAGAGCTCCTCCATCGTGAAGATGGGGTTATAGGCATCGGCCGCACCGGCATAGGCACCCATGTACAGGTTGGGATAGTTAGCAATTTTGAAGGACGTTCCCATGCCGATGTTGTTCTCCAGGTAACGCATCTTGATGCGCTCACTGGTCACCGAGGGACTGGCAGGTCCCGTGCGGGCAATCATCAGCAGTCCGCAGCGCGGGTCGTTGGCAAAGCCGTCGCGCTGGCCCTCGGCACTGTACATGCCACAGGTCATCTCGTTGTCGGGCTTGCTGATGCCCAGCAGGTCCACCATGAAGAACTTGCTCGGGATGGCGTTGCCCAAGAGGTTGCCGCGCGACTCCCACGAGTTGATTACAGGCTGGGCCACACTCCAAACAGCGTTCTGCGTGCCCGTTCCACCGTCCCAGTAGTAGCGGGGCTCGTTGCCGAACCAGGCGTCACGGCCGCCCTGGTAGTCAAACACGTCGCCCTTGCGCCACTGGTTAATGGCGGCATCGGCGGCGGCGATAATCTGCTGGCACATGGCGGGACTGCGGTCCACGTTGGGAATATTGCGCAACAGCAGGCGGGCCTTGATGGCATATACCAGGCCTTTCCACTTCTCGAGGTCTCCGCCATAGACGCGGTCTTCCTTGGCGGTCAACGGCTGGTTGTCGGGGTTATTGACAATCGCGGGATCCTCGTACATGGCAATGAGATCTTCGCACTCCTGCATCATCCAGGCATAAATGGATGCTTGGGTGTCGTAGGTCGGCGCGATGCTGTTGTAAGCCTCGCTGCGGGGAATGTCGCCAAAGGCATCGGTCGTCAACTGGGTGGACATCAGCATGATGGTGCGGCCTATCAACTCATAGTTGGGCGAATTGATGGCCTTGGAATTGTTCACCAGATTGAGGGTGTTCTTGCCGATGTCATAGAAATGACGGCGCCACATCGGGTGGCGGTTCATCGTCAGCATCTCCCACTCGCACTTGTAGCTGTAGGCACCCACCGA